>JAGLQN010000366.1 GCA_023136835.1 Candidatus Omnitrophota bacterium
TAAGGTCAACGCTCTTCATGAGTTTAACCCGATGCTTGGCCATCGCGGATGCCGGCTTTCGATCACCTATCCTGAAATTTGTAAAATGCAGACAAGGGCGATCATGGAGGCGGCGTGCAACATGACGAAGAAAGGGATCAAAGTTCTTCCTGAAATCATGATTCCACTTATCGGAACAAAAGCGGAATTCGATGTTCTGGCTGAAATTATTCACGAGGTCGCTAAAGAAACTATTAAGCAAAGTGGCGTTAAAGTTAACTATCTCGTCGGGACAATGATAGAAATACCGCGCGCGGCCCTTGTCGCCGATACCGTCGCGGAAAACGCCGAATTCTTTTCCTTCGGGACCAACGACTTGACGCAGATGACATTCGGCTACAGCCGCGATGATATCGGATCTTTCTTGCCGGAATATCTGGAAAAGAAGGTCTTGCTCGATGACCCGTTTGCCTCGATCGATGTCGAAGGTGTCGGACAGCTTGTTAAGGTCGGTGTTGAAAGGGGACGATCAACGCGCAAGGATCTTAAAATTGGAGTTTGCGGGGAGCATGGTGGAGACCCCGCTTCCGTTAAGTTCTTTGTGAACGTCGGGCTTAATTATGTGAGCTGTTCTCCATACCGTGTTCCGATTGCCCGATTAGCGGCAGCTCAAGCAGCGATCGAGACTGTGGCCGGCGGAGGCGGAAAAGCCAGGAAAACAGCTGGAAAGCCGAAAGCGAAAAAGACTGTAGCGAAAAAATCTGTTACAAAGGGACGCAAGAAAATAAAAAGATAAAAGGAGCAAGAACACAAGCGCGCGAGACACAAGCTCACAAAAATGCATGTGCCTTGTAATCTTGTGCTCCTGTGTTCTGAGATGATCATATGACCGACTCAATTAAAGCATATCTTAAAGACATACGGCCGATTCCTCTTCTAACATCCGGGGAAGAGATCGATTTGGCCAAAAAGCTTAAAAAAGGGGATAAGAACGCCCGGGATAAAATGATCCGGGCAAATTTGCGTTTAGTGATCAGCATAGCCAAGCGGTATGTGAACCTCGGTGTTCCCTTGAGCGATCTTATCGAGGAAGGGAATATCGGTTTGATGAAAAGCGTTGAGAAGTTCGATCCCGATAGGGGTTTTCGTTTTTCGACGTATGCGGCTTGGTGGATCAAACAGGGCGTTTCCCGGGCGATCATTGATCAAGGAAAAATGATCCGTGTTCCTGTGTACATGAACGAAGAGATCCTTAAATACAAAAAGGCGACTGAAAAATTAACGCATAAGCTAAAAAGAGCGCCCCGCGTCGGTGAAGTGGCGAAAAAGATGAAGGTTTCCGTCGACAGGGTGAGGGAATTAGAGAGGTCGATCGCCAAGATGTCGAGTTTAGATGCTCCTATCGGTGAAAGCGGGGAGGGCCAGGTCAAGGATATCATTGAAGATGTGAATATTGCCAGTCCCGACGCGCAGCTTGAGAAATTTTTTAATAAAGAAAGGGCGGTAGGTTTTCTCGACCTGCTTAATTCCCGTGAGCGGAAAATTATTGAGTTGCGTTACGGGCTTAATGATGGGAATACTCATACTTTAGCGCAGATCGCGAAGATCTTGGGTGTATCGCGTGAACGTGTGCGCCAAATTGAGGCCGCAACGATCAAAAAGATCAGACAAATCGTTCAACAAAAAGAACAGGGTCAAGAGGGTGAGTAGCAAAAAAAGAAAGCCAACCTTTGTTTTAATTATTCCCCGTTTTGAAGATATTTTTCATTCCTATTACGCCGGTGAGATCATCCGCGGTGTCAGCCTTTCCGCCAGCCGGCTCAATGCCGATTTCCTTATCCATATTACCGACCGCTCGAATTATCACGGGTGGCTGGATTCGACTTTGATGGATAAGAGTTACATCGACGGCATCCTCTTTGCCGATATTGACAATGATGTCGGGATCGTCAAAAAAGCGATCCGCTGGGGCATGCCGTGCATGGTCCTCAATAATATGCTTGATGAGCCGATCAACTATGTGGCGATGGACAATCACGCGGCGGCCTTCGGTGTTGTTGAACATTTAATGAAGTTAGGCCATAACAGAATCGCGACGGTTGCCGGAGATATTTCGACGCAAGCAGGGTTGAGGCGTCTGGAAGGTTACCGCGAGGCTTTAGACGCGAAGGATATTAACGTTTCCAGGAGTTATGTGACGTTTGGCGAGTTTTTAAGAACGCCGGCCCGGGCCGCGGCTAGAAAACTTCTTAAACTCAAAACGCGCCCGACGGCTATTTTTGCGGCGTCAGATGTCATGGCCCTTGAAGTGATGGATGTGGCCAGGAACTTGGGCATCCGGGTTCCCGAAGAATTGTCTGTTGTCGGATTTGATGACAATCCTTTAAGCACGACGGGGCCGGTCAAATTGACCACAGTGTCTCAGCCTCTTCTGGAGATGGGGCGCCTCGGAGCGGAAAGCCTTTATCAGATCAGCCGCGGTAAAGTGAAATTACCGCTAAAGGTGGCTCTGCCGACAAGATTAATCAAGAGGCAATCGGTCAGTACGGTTGCGGGGGGCAGCAAAAAATCTGCCGGAATCTAGAGCCCCGGAAGGTAACAATAGGAAAGTCGTCGCGGAAAAAGGAAGGAGCGGTCTCGTGGCAAAAACAATTAAGAAGAGTGACTTGAAAAATCATATCCGCGATATTCCTGATTTTCCGAAGGAAGGGATCATCTTCAAGGATATTACAACATTGCTGCAAGACGGTGCCGTGTTCAAGAAGTCCGTTGACCTGTTAGCCAAGAAATTCAAGAAAGAGAATATTGAGTTGGTTGTCGGTGTCGAGGCCCGCGGATTTATTTTCGGTGCCGCCCTGGCCTATAAACTCGGGATCGGGTTTGTCCCTGTGCGCAAAAAAGGGAAACTGCCGGCGAAGACCAAAAGCGTAACTTATGAATTGGAATACGGGACAGATGTCCTTGAGATCCATGAGGACGCGATCCGGCCGAAGGCGCGCGTTTTAATCGTCGATGACCTCTTGGCGACGGGAGGAACGATCAAAGCCGTGGTCGAGCTCGTTAAGGCCCAAAAAGCCGTTATTGCCGGAGTGGCCTTTCTGGTTGAATTAAGATTTCTAAAAGGAAAAAACAAACTCAAAGATCTCCCTGTTTATTCAGTGATCAAATATTAGCGGTTTTCTTCACTGCGGCCAATCATGCGCAAGTTTAATCTGCCCTCCTCTAAAAGTGGTGTTTTTATTCTTCTCGCTGTTATTCTAACAGTTGTCTTTTTTTCTTATTATCCCACATTAAAAAATGATTTTGTCTTTTGGGACGATGATGTGCACCTTTATGAGAATATCAGTGTTCGCACGCTGGATTTCGAGCATGTCAGTGATATCTTCAAAAGCACCGTCAACAAGATATACATTCCCCTGACGACATTTTCGTTCGCGATCGAGTATCACTTTTTTGAATACGATCCTTTTATTTACCATCTTGACAATCTGTTGCTGCATTTAGGGGTTGTTGCCTTTGCCTTTTGGTTGGGATTGCGCCTGGGGCTTTCTGTTTTCGCGAGCGGGATCGCGGCCTTGCTGTTTGGCATCCACCCGATTCACGTCGAGTCGGTCGCGTGGGTGACTGAGCGCAAAGACGTGTTGTATTCCTTCTTTTACATGGCTGCTCTTTTGAGTTACTCCTATTATTTAGGTTTCACTAAATCGACACCGTCCCTTCAAATTAAAAAGTCTTACCGCTTCCTGGTGTTGACGTTCATTTTCGGGATCTTTAGCATGCTGGCTAAGCCGATGGCGTTGAGCCTTCCGTTGATCCTCCTGCTTTTTGACTGGTTTCATGGACGGGCCATTAGACGGGCCGCTATCTTCGAGAAAATTCCGTTAGCTTTGGCTATCGCGGGGATCACGTGGATCAGCTATGTGTCTCACGCGCGCGTTCCCGGGAAAAATATTGTTGAAGGGTTTCTGATCTGGGCCTGGACGTTTGTTTTTTACCTGAAGAAATTTACTTTTCCGATCATCTCGGTACCGATTTATCAGCTTCCCCAGCCCGTTACGATTGTAAATTCTGAATATCTTCTGTCGGTTATGGTTTTTTGTCTTTTGATTTTTGCGCTCTTCCGTTTCCGTAAACATCAATGGTTTATTTTCTCTATGGCATTCTACTTTTTTTCCATATTTTTCCTACTGCGTTATGATGAAACGCCAGAGGGGCCTAATATCGTAGCTGACCGGTTTATGTATCTGCCTAGTGTGGGATTTTGTCTTTTTATAGGATATGTTTTTCAGTTATTGGTTCGTAGACAACGTACTCATACGCTCTTTGCGATTATGGCCTTAGTTGTTTTATTCGGAGTTTTCAGTGTGAAGACATTTCGGCAATGTAAAATCTGGCATGATAGTATCTCATTATGGGAGCATGAATTGAGATATTTTCCAGAGGAACCAGTTGCCCTTAATAATCTTGCGGCAGCTTTAAGAGAACAGGAGGAGTATAAAGAAGCAGAAAAGGTTTATAAAAAATTTAAAGAAATCCAATCTGAAGGGCTTGCGATCGACTTTTCTAATAAACTGATGGATGATATCAAAAAAGTTGACTATGTAAAGAACCTCTATGCGCAGGCGGTCAAGGCAGCTCCGAATTTCAAGGACTCCTATTATCATTTTGGGAATCTAATGAAAGATCTTGGGAACATATCTGAAGCAGTTGCAGCCTATAAAAAGGCATTAGAATTGGACTATGAATACAAGGATGCGCATTTTAGTTTGGGAGACCTGTACCGGCAGGCAGGAGACTATGGGCAGGCCATTTTCGCGTATGATCAAACCATCAAATTGCATCCGGAAGATCAGGATGTCTATTTTGAGGTTATTTCCGCTTACAATGAAGAGTTAAAGAAAAACCCTCAGAACGCAATGTATCGTCAAGCGCGGAAAAGAGTTGTGGATGATTTTACGCGCTTAATCAGCAGTAAACCGGCTCGAGCGACTTCTTTCTTTAATCTCGGTTATGTGTACGGTGAAATGGGGGATTTCCTAAGAGCCATTTCGGCCTACCAAATGGCGCTTGACATTAATCCGAATCACAGCAAGACTCTTTACAATCTTGGGAATATCTACCGGGACCAAGGGCGGTTAGGTGAGGCTCTTGAGGTTTACAAAAAAGTGATTAAGATCGACCCGAAGAAATCTGATGCCTTCATAAACATGGGCACGATTCATAAGCGCCATGGAGATCAAGGGCGGGCCAGGGAAAATTTTCAAAAGGCCATCAAGGCGGATCCGCGTAACGCAAGAGCCTATTTTGACCTAGGGTATGTTGAAGAAAGTTCCGGCAATCTAAGGGCTGCTATTGATTTATACGGTAAAGCTATCGAATGGGACTCAAAAAACAAGGAAGCCTACTACAATCTGGGCAATATTTATGCCCGGATCGGAAAGAATCCTGATGCCATTTTGTCTTATCTCAAGGCTGTTGAGGTCGATTCTAGCTACATGGATGCTTGGATAAATCTATCTATCCTCTCGTTCAAAGAAGGGGATTTTGCTAATGCGGTCAAATATTACGATGAGGCGTTTCTTCTGGGATATGTTGCGCCGCAAGGGTATTTGAATGCTTTGGAACCGTACAGGGGGAAGAGAAAAGAAAATTCATATTAATACTGCTCTTGATAGGGTATGATAAAAAATGCGCCTGCACCCAGAACTTGGTAGAGAGGGTGCTGGCGCAGATTTATCTGGATAAAAATTATTGAAATCCGCGCCTGTAGCTCAGTTGGATAGAGCGGCCGCCTCCTAAGCGGCAGGTCACACGTTCGAATCGTGTCAGGCGCACTCTTCATTTAATCAATAGTGTCTCTGCCCTCAACAAGGGCAGAGACATTTATCTAGAAAAGAGGGCGCCAGTAATTTTTCAAACGGAAAAATTGCAGGCGCTTTCATTAATCTAAAGCGAAATTCCTCACCAATAGGAAAAAATTCAATTATTTGGAAGAAACTGTGCTAGTACCCAGGACTTGATCAAGAGGGTACAGGCCTAATGTTTGGGCTATTTCTCATAAACCACTGAAAGCAAATGACTTTATTTCCAGGCCAAATTTATCGAACATATTTTCCTGGTATTTTTTTGTAATAGGGGCGATCAGCTGTATTTTAGGGCCGAACAGATTTTTGAAATTATTGTCAAAAGTGTTCATGATAAGGCATTCGTCAACGAAATTTTTCATATTTGCCATATTTTTGTAACATTGGAAAAATCCCTTCCACGACGGGAACTTTGCCTATTTTTGGCTAAAAAAAGAGACTCTAAAAAAAGATGAAAATTTATTGACACACTAACACATGTATGTAAAAATGTCATTCAGTACTGGGGAGCTTTGAAACTTCAAGCCGACCGGCGGCTGTTATTTTTTCAATAAAATTAAACAGCCAAAGCCCTTAAGCGCTTTAGATTTTTTAAAGCGAAGAGGGGCGTGTTACTTTTTCTTTGAAAAATGATAAAGATTCGGTAACACGATTATACTTTAACCAGTGATGATCCTAATCGGACTCAGAAAGGGGGGATGAAAAACCGTCACGTCTGGAATCATCAAAGAAACTGGTCTTCACTCGAAAGTCTCTAGGCCAAATTGGACCTAGCTATGATAGATGAACTAAATGAGAATTAATCACTCTTTGGAGGAGAAAAAATGAGAAAATTAATTATATTAGCGGTTGTCCTTATGGTTGCTTTAGTGGCCGTACCGGCATTTGCTAGTGTTCAAAATGTGAAGGTAAGTGGAAGCGTTGATTCCACATACCTTTTCCGGGACAATTTTGATTTCGGAGATAATACGGTTGGTGATACTCAGCAAAGCTTGTTCATTACACAGACAACATTGCAGGTCGATGCTGATCTTACGGATCAGGTATCTGCAACTGTTGCTCTGATTAATGAAAGAGCGTGGAGCGCTCCGACTGTAGCTGGAGATCAAACAGATGTTGATCTTAATCTGGCTTATGTTACATTGAGAGAGATGCTCTATTCACCGTTGACGGTTGTTGTTGGTCGTCAAGCATTCAGCTATGGTAACAGCTTTGTTATTGATTCAGCTGGAACCAATAATGCTGCACCGTTAGATTCCAACCTCAATAGCGTTGCTGAAGACCTAACGAAACAGACAGCATTGGACGCTATTCGTCTTATCTTCGATTACAATCCGTTAACACTAGAGGTTCTATACTCAAAGGTTAATGCAAACACATTGGCCGGCGTGCCTGATGATGATGATGATATCGATCTTTATGGTGTCAATGCAACTTATGAGCTTGGTGACGATCTGAATACTCAGATTGAAACCTATTTCTTTGCTAGGCTCGATAAACTACCTGCTGGTAATCATAGCAAATCAGACACTGTTTATATGCCTGGTCTAAGAGCAAGCGCTGACGTCCTTGACGGATTAAATGTGCAAGGTGAAATTGCTTGGCAAAGAGGTAACCGAGCTAATTCAGCCGGTACGGACAATGATAACCAGAAAAGAGAAGCTATGGCTGCTCAGGTTATTTCTAACTATCAGGTTCCTAACGATGTGTTACCTGATGGCTTAGAAGAATATAACCCGGCACTACAGTATGTGTACACTTATGTCTCCGGCGACAGCAATCCTGATGACACAGCAACAACTGGTGCTGCCGGCACTTATACGCAAAATGAATGGACAGCTTGGGATCCGATGCTTGAAAATCAAGGCGGAGGAACCATCTACAACACTCTGTTCAACTTATCCAATGCCCATATCCATGCGATATCACTTACAGCTAACCCGATCGAAGATGTTACGACGACGGTTACATGGACAGGTCTTTGGTTAGACAAGAAGTTTGATTCTGGAACAAATAGAGTCGTTCGGCTTGTTCAACCAGATGGCAATACGACAAACAATCTTCAGCTTGATACAGGTGATCAAGACTTAGGATATGAAATTGATGTTGATACTATTTATGACTATACCGAAGATGTGCAATTTGGCGCATCTATGGGATGGTATGTCCCGGGCGATGTGTTCCGAGGCGACACTGTTTCGCAAAACGGTAATGACAAAATAGCATCACAGGTTCTTCTTTCTGGTATCGTAAACTTCTAATTCATTTCTGTTAGAGGTTTTATTCAGCCCCTGCCGCTCTTCGGAGCGGCAGGGGTTTTTTG
>JAGLQN010000367.1 GCA_023136835.1 Candidatus Omnitrophota bacterium
TCCACTTTTTCGGGGGAAGATCATTTTTCATCTCTGTTGAAATTCATTTATGATATTTTCTGTTATCTTATCCATAATTTTGGCAGTTGAACTTTCATTCTTAAAACCGAGTAATGGTTGCCCTGAATCCCCTGATTTTACCATTTCAGGCTCAACAGGAATTCTTCCCAGAAAAGGAACTTTTAGGTCACAGGCGGCTTTCTCTCCGCCTCCGACTCCGAATAAATCAATCTCTCTTTGACAATGTGGACATATGAAGCCACTCATATTCTCAACGATCCCCACAATAGGAATTTTTAATTCTTTCGTGAACTGGACACTTTTTCTTGAGTCCAAGATGGCTACATCCTGAGGCGTTGTTACAATTATCGCTCCGTTTATATCAGAGATTAACTGGCAAACACTTAACGGTTCATCACCCGTCCCGGGAGGAGAATCAACTATTAAATAATCAAGATCTCCCCAGTTGACGTCACTCAAAAACTGCTTTATTGTAACCATCTTAAGCGGACCACGCCAGATAATAGGCGTATCCTGATTCTCCATCAATAACGCAATGCTGACCGCTTTTAAATTTGGTAAAACCTCAACGGGTTCAATCCCTAAGTTTGAACTTTCTAGTTTTCTTCCCTCAATCCCCAGCATTTTGGCAATATTTGGGCCATGTATATCCACATCAAGAATGCCTATCTTATGTCCCTTAAGCGCAAGTCCATAAGCCAAATTAACAGCCACAGTAGTTTTGCCGACGCCACCTTTACCGCTTAGAATGATTAATTTGTTCTTTATCCGGGACAAATTTATCTTAAGGCGTTCTTCCTGTTCCATCGCCTTTACAGATTTTTCGTTCATATCTATAATTCCCTTTGAATAAGTTTATCAAGTGAATAATCCAAATTCATAACATTAGCGCCTCAATGACAGAGTTAAATTTATATCTCAAAAAACTCTATCATTGATAAACACTTTTTAATTCGGGTATACATGATTTTTCTCTTTAAATATTAAAATTGCCCTGTTTTCAGCATTACCAAGGTGCATGCGTTGACCGTAATGATTCCTTGCTCCCGCGCTTTTTGCTCTAAATGAAAATTCTCAGCGCCTGGATTAAAAATGATCCGTCTTGGGTTTTTGGCAATAATATCCTCGATAAGTTCGTCGGAAACGCCAGCGCCAACATACATAGTCACCGTATCGACAAAATCATCAATATCGTTAATCGCGGGATAAACGCGTATCCCTTCAATTTCCTTGACCCTCCGATGAACCGGATAGACCTCATGCCCTTTCTCTTTTAAAAGCATTACAGCCTGATAGGAATACCGGTGAGGTTTATTCGATGCTCCGATGACGACTACTTTCATGACCCCTCGATTGAGAATTTTCACTATCGGGACGTATCGCTTCACAAGGACAAACACTAAGACATGCCCCGCATTTTATACATTTTTTCCGGTCAATAACAGCGTGTTGGCCCTCCATGCTTATAGCCTCGACGGGACATTCGCTTACGCAAATACCGCGACCTTCACAGTTTTCTACTTTAACAAAAGGCATATACTTTTCCCTTTCCTATCTCAAGAATGCCGCTATATCCCGACTATCAAATCTTAACAAATCAACTTTCAATATCAGGCTCCTTTTATATTAAACATTGAACATTTACTTCTTTCCGTCAGAAAACTTTATCCTTTGATCCTTGAATAATATTTTTGCCAAAAGAATCCAAAGTTCGCTTTCTATATCCCCGTTTTAATTCAATAACATTTTCCGCATCCCAAAAAACAGGATGATGCGACGCCACAATAACCTGGCAACCCATCCTGGCAATCCTCTCCAAACCTTTCCGTATCTTCAATATCCACTGAAAATCATGCCCTGCTTCCGGCTCGTCCAAAAGCAAAGCATCTCCTTCTTCAAAATTTAAAAACCTCAACACATCACGCATCGTCTCTCCATGAGAAGAAAACATCGCCCTCACGCGGATGATCGACCCGTGAATCCCCTTGAAAGGCTCTTCCGATCTATGAGGATTCATCGTTTCGCTATCAAAATAATGATACCGCGTCTTGCTATTATTTACCTTTTTGCAATCAGGGCACTCATAAATAGCCTTTAAAAGCGAACTTTTTCCCGATCCGTTAGGCCCAACGACGACATTGAAGCCCTGTTCAAAGGCAATATGCTTTCTTCCATCAACCCTTCCGCTGTGCATTAAACATAATTGAATGCTTTTCACCACAAAGCGCTCCTCTTAAATACGATTAAACTCAGGCTATCTTTCTCCCTTTGTGAAAAACGGTTATTTTCTTTAAAGCGAGAGGTTCCCAGCAATGGTCTTTTGTCAATGGCACCGTCGCAATGAGTCTTACATGTTGATTTTCCGTCGGGCAAGCAGACCCCATCGTTATACTTAACGGTCCTCCCTTGAAATTCTCATCATGACATACGCAGTCTCTTTGCGCGCTATACAATTTACCGCTTCGAAAGGCATATAGGTATTTCGAATCAGACATTAAAAAATTGAACGTTCCTAATTTGTCAATTTTTGACGCGTAATAATTTAAAAGCCGGGCCATAGCGGCAGGATCATTCCTCTGCCGGTCGCCTAATCCTTCTTTGATACGGTCAAGCAAGAAACAGAAAATATGCTCGGAATCCGTCTTTCCTAACGGGCGAAAATGAATCAAACGAAAATCCTTGTCGCAAAAAACCTGGGGCACAAAACCATTATGGGCAAAAACAAATTTCCTTCCGAGAATCTCTTTCGCGAACGGCTGCGTATTGACAAAACTCTTTCTTGCTCCTCTGCCGGCCCTCCGTAAATGCGAAATAACCAAAGAGCTTCTAAACGTATTATTTTCAAAAAAATGCAAAGTTTCGCTTTGTCCCGCCGGCACCGGCTCCTTAACCAGTAAAAAATCTTTCCCGCGGGAGAAAGCAATGCCCCACCCATCCGCCTTACGGCGGGGTTTTTTCCAATGCCTCTCAAAAACCTTAAGCGAAAACTTAACTGTTGTAGAATAGCGGCTGCTCATCCCGAATAGTTCACACACATTTTTCTCCCTTTTTCAAGCAGTCAATTTCTCCTCGACAGATTTGAGCTTATCTTCCATAGTCGACTTTTTATCTTTCCGTTCGTCCAGTTCAATAAATGTAACAACACGATCAAGGTGATGGAGAGCCGTTTTGTGCATCTGATTGGCAACATCAAACAATTGTTCAACTGAATCCGCTTCGATAATCGTTCCCATTGGAGTTAACTGATGTTGGATTTTCTTGTGTTCTAACACTTTAATAGTATCGGCAACATACTCAGATACTGATGCGGATTGTGTTCCGAGAGGAATAATTTTGATTTCCATGATTGGCATTAGATCGCCTCCTTTACAAGAATTTCTATAATCCCTTTATAAGCCTCTAGGTTTCTCTGGGCGGAAGACTAAAATAAACCCGAATTATGGACAACGCGCTTTATCATCCACTGAACAACAAATATAGAATTTGTTATCCTTCTGATGAATGTGGATATGCCCTTGCCTGATGAGCCAGCCAAATGCCATCAGTATAATATTAGTAGGCTGTTCTATCAAAGATTCAACTTCCTCCAGATCAATGGGCTTTTTAACATTTTCGAACACAGTCAATATTTCACCGGCAATAATCCCTAATTTTATTACCATGACACCCTCTCATACTTTTTACATCATAGAAAGGGCGTCTTTTGTTCCTTTGATTAAAGGTGCAGATCAATTGCGGATATAATCTGCTCCTTAGGCACGGCTCCCACAACCGTATCAACTCTCTCGCCATTTTTAAATATGGATAATGTCGGAATGCTCATGATCTTGTATTGAGAAGCTACCTTGGGAGCTTCATCAACATTGACTTTACCCACTTTAAGTTTTCCCTGATATTCCTTGGCGATTTCCTCGACCACCGGCCCTACCATGCGGCAAGGCCCGCACCAGGGAGCCCAGAAATCAATCAAACACGGCAAATCGGATTTTAATATTTCTTGTTCAAAGTTTGCATCGGTTAAAATTACCTCCATTGTTCACCCTCCTTTTATTCTTATCTCATTGAAATTAAATAATTCATGTTTACCTCTGCATGTTCATTTTTTCTCTTTTTCTTTCACAAACAAAAGCGGAAAAATGATATCACTCACACAGCAGGGCAACCAGACGGCCAAAAAAAGAAAAGCAAAGATGCCCAAATACATGATCCCATTCACAGGCTGACCTACGGCCATGATCATATGAAAAAGTGATGCCCATGTACTTAGCAAGACATGTCCTGCGTGAGGAAATCTTGTCGATGGTTTAAAATAGGCAATAGCAACACCTGCTATTGCTAAAGGATTGACCAGCCACCATTTCTCAATAAACCCAATGTGCATTCCCTTATTAGGCATACCGAGCATTGCTTCCCCTAAATAAGGAATAACAGAATCACTGATCGTCGCGATACCGATCGAACCAAAGTATCCAATCGCAAGAAGAGCCCAAAGGTCGCGCTTCTTACCACCGCTGCCGCATTTGTGAAACTCATACATTGAAACAGTCACAAGAGCGCTTAAAACAACATGTATAGGATGAAGAACATAAAAAATATTGTAGGAAATATCAGACGGCATCCTTTGAAAGAATGCTATTAAAATGACACCTGTCATTGCCCCAAAAAATGTAAATGGCGCATGACGCTTTAATTCTTTAATGATCGTGTCCCTCATTGATAACCGCTCCTTATATCGCTTTATTATGATACTTGGATATATATGCTAAAAAATTTTACACTTCTAGAATCTTTATGATCTCCCTGACTTTATCATCAGCAATCTTATAACAGGTCCTTACCCCATCTTTCCTCGCAACTAAAATGCCCTTATCTTTCAATTTGCCCAAATGCTGTGAAGCTGTTGACTGCGGAATTCCGAGGACATCCATGATCTTATTGACATTGCATTCATCATTCATAAGGCCTTGAACCATCTTTAAACGGATTGGATGCCCCAACGCTTTTAGCAGCTCGCTTTCCTTTTCATAATCCATGACATACCTCCATTTAATATCGTTATATCTGAATATAACAATATTAAGATGAACTTGTCAAGTTTTTATTTATCCTTTCGACTTCCAGATTTAGAGAATTTCCTCATATAAAAAATCTCATTCCCATATTCTATCTTTTCAAGCTTATTTTCATCTATTGTCTTTTCAACAAATGACCAATCTTTTCCCGACCGTTTTAGAAATTGGCGGACAGCTTCTTCTCTCATCGGATGCACTGACATTATACTGAACAAATTTTCCTCGGCATCTCCTGTAAAAGCGAACTCATTTCCTTCATACCCGATAAGACATTCCACATTAATATTTTTTCCTCTGAATATCTGATACGCTGTATTTATCGCGTGTTCATCCGCGGATTTTATTTCTTTCTCGGACGGAGGCCTTATTGGAGTTGAAATATAACTTTTTAAAGATTTTATTTCCGCGATAAAGCGAGCGGTTTTTTCGGCCTCTTCACTCGTATCATTAATATCTCTAATAAGCATAGTTTCCGTTATCAGATCACCTTTATAAAAACTTGAGAACCCGGATATTCCCTGTAATATTCTGCCAAGCTGTAAAGATTTGTGAGGCCGATCGATCCTACGCCAGATATCTTCGCTGACAGCATCTATTTTTAATGAAATTAAATCCGCTTTACATAAATCATCTTGAACTTCCTTTTGCCATATGAGAGAAGCGTTTGAAATAACCGCGATCCTGACCCCTAAGGGCTTAAGCAATTCGATCTGCTTGCCAAGATTAACATCCAGGGCCGGTTCTCCATCGGGAACAAAAGCCAGATAATCGATCTTAATGCCTTCTTGCTGTAATTTCCTGACCTTTTCAGCAACCTCGCCATAAACTTCTTTCGGATCATAAAAAGCCTGTCTTTGGGTTTGCATATGGGAAGTGCGCCCTACCTGGCAATAAACACACGAATAACTGCAATGTTTCGGGGGAATATTATTGATCCCCAGGCTCCTTCCGAGCCTTCTCGACGGAACAGGGCCGAATGTGATCATTATATCCTCAACATTTTTTCCACGGAATTTCTCGCCCGTCCGGATATGCTATCATCAAGCATGATTTTATGCTCCATATGTTCCAGCGCCCATTTAATGCTTTCTAAGGTTATCCTTTTCATCCCAAGACATATGGCGGAAACCGGATAGAATATTTTATCCGGAAAATCCTTTTTCAAGTGATACCCAAAATTGATTTCGGTTCCGATAATAAATTCTCTTGCCGGTGATTGCGCTACATGTTTGGACATCTGCGCCGTGCTTCCCGTAAAATCGGCAAAATGACGAACGGGCCCAATGCATTCTGGATGAACAAGGATCTCCGATTCCGGATAGGTATCTTTAATTTTTCTTAACTGATTTACGGTAATATTTTCATGAACATAACAGTAACTATCCGAAAGGATAATATTCTTTTTTGTCTGCTCAGCAACATAAGTGCCGAGATTTTTATCCGGAACAAAAATCACCCGATCCTGAACTAAAGAATTCACTACATTGACCGCATTGGCCGATGTACAGCACACGTCCGACTCTGCCTTGATCGCGGCGGAACTGTTAACATAACTCACTATTGCCGCATCCGGAAATTGACTTTTCAAGGATCTCAAATTATCAATGCCCATCATATCCGCTAATCCACAGCCGGCTTGTTTATCCGGCAAAAGCACTGTTTTATTCGGATTAAGAAGATAAGCTGTTTCAGCCATAAACTGAACCCCGCAGAAAACAATAACATCAGCGTCAACATCACTGGCTTTCCGGCTCAGATCTAAAGAATCTCCTGTAAAATCTGCTATATCCTGGACTTCCCCACTCTGATAAACATGAGCCAGTATGACAGCATTACGTTTTTGCTTTAAAAGGGAAATTTCATCTCGAAAATCAACTGCGGACATGACCCCACTAAACCTTTTTCACCCTTCTTTATTTAATTTTACGGAAGTTCCAAGACCGCGCCCATATCCGCGCTGGTCACAAGAGCGGCATATCTGGCGAGCCATCCACTGTTAATCTTGGGTACAAAGGGTTTTTGTGCCTTCCGTCGGACAACCAATTCTTTGTCCGTTACTTTCAAATGAATAGTCTTCTCCGGAATATTAATAGTGATAATATCCCCATTATTGATCAGGCCAATCTCTCCGCCCGCAGCCGCCTCAGGAGAAATATGCCCGATACAAAGCCCACGGGTACCTCCGGAGAATCGGCCATCCGTGATTAATGCCGCTTTAATTCCGGCGCCTTTGATCGCAGCCGTCGGCGAGAGCATCTCCTGCATTCCCGGACCGCCTTTCGGCCCTTCGTAACGGATCACAACAACATCACCGTCTTTGACCTGGCCTTCCAGAATACCTTTTAAGGCTTCTTCCTGCGACTCAAAAACTCTCGCCGGACCTTCGAAGGACAACATGTCTTCCTCGACACCGCTTGTTTTCACAACGGCCCCTCGACAAGCAATGTTACCAAATAAAATGGCTAACCCGCCTTCGCTTGAAAAGGCCTTATCAGCGGGGCGGATAACATCTCCATCAGGTAACGGTGATGCTTGAACATAGTCTTCCAGTTTCCCGTATAATGTCGCGGCGTCAAGCTTGAGAGGAGACTCACTTCCTTCCGCGATTGCCCTGAGAATAGTCCCCATTCCACCGGCCCGATGAACATCTTCCATGTGAACTTCCAGACGGGACGGAGATACTTTGATAACATTTGGCGTTAAGCGGGAAAGTTCGTTCAGGCGGTCCAGTTCGTAAGGAATGCCCGCTTCACGCGCTAATGCCAATAAATGAAGCACTGTGTTAGTTGAGCCTCCCATGGCCATATCCAGAATGAAGGCATTGTCCAATGAATGTTTATTCAGAATATCCATTGGGCGTATTTTAGATTCCATCAGAGACACAAGCGTGCGCGCCGCTTTTCTTGCCAGTTCCATCCGGTCAGGATTAATGTCAAATTGCCGAACACAACCCTCGATCCGAAGGGTTGCTGGAATAGTGCCATTACCGGGTAGAGCGAAACCTAAGACCTCACCCAAACAATTCATAGAATTGGCCGTAAAAAGACCGGAACAGCTGCCATACCCCGGACAGGCGCATTCAGTTAATTGTTCTAATTGTTTTGAATCTATTTTTCCGGCACTGTGCGCGCCGACTCCTTCGAATACGGAGATTAAATCTATGTTTCCACTCCCCGCCAGCATGGGCCCGCCGCTAACATAGATCGACGGGATATTGACGCGCGCCATGGCATTGTACATAGCGGGAACAATCTTGTCACAGTTTCCGATCCCGATCCATGCATCACAGGGATGCGCGCCGATAATCGTTTGGATCTGATCGGCAATCAATTCCCTGGAAGGGAGAGAATATTTCATCCCAAAATGCCCCATAGCAATACCATCACACACAGCACCTCCAATATTGGTATACCAGACATTGACATCATGTTTTTCCAATTCTTCCTTAACCGCCTGTCCCATCTTATCCAGATGCGCGTGACCGGGAATCTGAGTGGTATAAGAATTGATAATCGTGATGAACGGCCGCTTTAACTGCTCCTTATTTTTTAAAACACCTTCCGCCATCATCAAAGAAAGATTGGGAAGCATATGCGGTCCTTCACGAAAGACATCACTCCCTTTTTTCTGAACATCTTCAAGACCCGAATTAATGAGTTTCTGTTTCATATTGTTCCTTTTTTTCTATCCAACAACGATCAAGCGCCCATAATAATGTCCCCCGATCATAAAAGCGCAAAAGCAGAATGACCAAAGATAGGATTAATATGTCGATTATCAGCGTTACGGTAAGCGGCATGCCCACCAAGTCCCCGAAACAACCGCATTCCGCAAGAGGCAATTCCCTGATAATCGCCTGTCCCACCGCGACAATAAAGACCATAGAAAATAAACCGACAACGATCAAACTTTCCCTTGTCCAGAGACCTAATAAAAGGAATCCTCCCAGGAAAAGTTCCAACCACGGGAACAACCACGCGACGGCATATTCTACAGTCACACTGGGAACAATATCATATTCCTGAACGATATATAAAAAGTTTTCATAAGGCTGCAACAGTTTCTCCGCTCCTGAAATGATATACACCACGCCGATCATAAACCTCATAAGGAAAAGAAAATATCTTCCTCTCATAATCTCCCCTCGTCTAGAAGATTTTGGAGTTCTTTCTTAAGAAAACGGGCTCCCACAACCATTTGATCATTAATAAAATAGGTCGGCGTGGCTTTTACACCGCGCTCTACCCCTTCAGATTTCTCTTCGAGAACCTTTGTTTCAACAGCCGTATCCTCAACACACGCCCTAAACGATTCCATCTCTATACCAATATCCTCCGCCATATCCATCAACCGTCCCCGAACCCTTAAACTGCGGGACCATTCCACTCGTTTTTCAAATAATAGATCGTGATAAACCCAGAATTCTCCTTGTTTCGCCACGCATTCCGAAAAAACAGCGCTCGTAATAGCAAAGGAATGAAGCTCCGGGATAGGATAGTGCCTGAATTCAACGTACATTTCTGAAGAATGTTGTTCAAAAAATCGCGTTAACACTCCCGCCGCATAAGTACAGGCAGGACATTGGAAATCTGAATATTCTACGACATGAATGGCCGCTGAAGGGTTACCTTTGGCTTTATTGGGAATCGCTTCTTGAGGCACAGGAGAACGTGGACTTTTTTTGAAAAATCTTGCACCGTGGATAGCCGCAATCATAGCTGCTAAGACAAAAATCGTAAATAATTTCTTGTTCATATCGTTTAGTTTACACGTCATTGGCATCTAAATAGTGTCTCTAGATAGATACGGCTTCTCCAATTTTTGTAGATATAAAATTGTTTCCATATTCTTCCCTAAAAACATTCTCGGCTTCTGTTCCGGAACAATGTGTCGGGCCGGCTTTTTTGACGCCAAGATCTTTAAACACATCAATGATCGAATGAATATTGCGCGGGTGTTGATTCATTAAATGAAATCCGCCAAAAACAGCATAAAATGGTCTGGCGGGAAATTCCTTTCGAACAAGATCCAATATTTTCACAATTCCGGGATGGGCGCAACCGGTTATAACCGTTAAGCCTTTATCACCGTCTACAACAACTGCCTGTTCAAAAATATCCCCTCCCTGATATTCACCCCGGATCTCGCCGGTTACATAAATATCTTTTGAAATTTCCATAAAATCACGATTTTCAACCAAATGATTATTGCTAGATTCCACTTTTCTCTTGAACTCATTGCTAAAACCCGGGCACGCATAAACATTAATATCTTGTCTTTGTTTAAGAATATCCCATAGACCACCCGTGTGATCCCAATGGTCATGGGAAATGACCACGTCCTGAATCAGTGAAAGATCTATTTTCATCTCTTTTGTATTGTTGAGTAAAGACGGTCCCTTTTCTCCCGTATCAAATAAAACGCTATCGCCGATCAAAAAAGACACCCCCCAACCTATGGACAAGCTTTCCTCAATACTTCCGCTGTTAAAAAGTATTTTTACCTGCATTTTTACCCTTTTCCTTTTTTTCTTCAGCCGCATAAAATTTTATTCCTTCGGATAAGCTTAAATAATCCACAATTAATTTACCGTTTAAATGGTCAACTTCATGCTGGATGACCCTAGCTAAAAGTCCCTTTATGTTAAGTTTAACCTCTTTTCCTTTTTCGTTCAAGCTTTGTACCCTAATCCCCGCGGATCGCTCTATTCCAACTTCTACGCCAGGAAGACTTAAACATCTTTCTCTCATACTGTCTTTTTCTTCCGCCAAAATAATTTCCGGATTAACCAGTTTCACCGGCCCTTCTCCAATGTCAGCGACGATCATTCTCTTTAAAATGCCGACCTGCGGCGCGGCAAGACCGATCCCCCCGTAATGCCGCATAGCCAAAAACATCCTCTCGAGAATTTCAGCTTCTAATACTGTGAATTTCTCCACCGGTTCACATTTCCCCCTTAATACATCATCCGGATATATTCGAAGATCGAGTAAATCCATATAAACATTCAGCCTTTCTTTAATACCATGTCACCAACTTCCGCGCCGGCATGCCGCGCGATAACCGGACATTTGGCCCGGAGCAAGAAATATATTTCTTTTCGGATATTGCTCAGCGCCTCATAGTTTCCCTGACCTTTACTGATAATAAATCCCGCGTTCTTAAAGATCTCTGTAAACTCCTTCGAACAATACTTCAAGATAGTCCCCGGAGATCCCGTTCCGCTTGAGATAACCTTAGCTACTTTGTCCATTCCGCAATCATAAGCGTCTTTCATAAGAGCGTCGTTTATGATAGGGCTCTCTCTGACAACATAGATCACTTCTTTTTCGCGGCAAAATTCCTCGATCAACACCCTGTCGAAAACAACCTCACCGGCATTATCCGCCAAATAAAGAACCTGTTTTGCCGCGTTAAGATCTTTCCGGAAATTTTCATATTGAAAGATCGTCTTCCCGATATCATAAAATTCCTGGCGGAATAATTTCTCAATTTCTTCGTCAATATTTAAGGAATTCTTCGCTCCATAATCAATAACATTTCCCGCGATCGCGATCTCAACGGCTGCCAGCAACCTGTCATCGGATTTCTCCACTTTCTTTTTCAATTCCGGATATAATTCCAAAGCCATTTTGTTGCTATTTTCTTTTATTTGTTTATACAGGTCTCTGTCTCCAAATCTTACCTTTACCATTTTTGAAATATGATAGGCCATTTCAGGCGGCGTGGAATCAAGAGAGAATTTAGGAATTAACCCGGCTAAATCATCAATTAATTCTTTATGTATGATCTCATTTCCTGTCAGCAGCCGTCCGGCTTCGATCGCTTGCTTAAAAAAACATGGGATGCATTCCAAATATGTTCTCATTTTTTAAGATCTCACTTTATTGACCCTTTAAGAATATTCCAGATTTTCTCAGCTTCATTCCTCGCTTCTCCATCCGGATAATCCATTATTGTTTTTCCCTCCACAACTGCCCGTACGACTGTTTTATCAAAAATGATCTTACCAATAAGGTGAATATTATTATCCTTACAATACTTCTCAATTTCTGCCGTCATATCCTTATTTAAATCATATTTGTTGATAACCAGTTTTACATCTGCCCGGAACTGCCTGGCAACTTCTATAACCCTTTGCGCGTCATGCAAACCGGATAATGTCGGCTCAGTAACAACAAGGGCGCAGTCAACTCCTGATAAAGACGCGATGACGGGGCATCCTATTCCCGGAGCCCCATCGATGATCATCCATTCACGCTTTTGTTGTTCGGCTATTTCTTTCGCTTTCTGTTTTATTAATGCCACCAACCTCCCGGAATTATCTTCGGCTATACCGAGTTTGGCATGCACAAAAGGCCCGTATTTCGTCTTGGAGATGTACCATTCTCCCGAAACATTTTCTTTCATCTCTATGGCCCCTGTTGGACAGGCAAAACCGCAAAATGCGCACCCCTCGCACGCAATGGGGTCAACAATATAATCTTTGCTGATCGCGTCAAAGCGGCAAACCTCTATACACTGCCCGCATTCAGAGCACCGGCTCTTATCAATGAGCGCCACCTCTCCGCCCTTGAATATATGTTTTTCCTCGACCTCCGGCCTTAAAATTAAATGCAGATTAGCCGCGTCAACATCACAATCTACCATTATCTTATTTTGGGCTAACGCGGCTAACGCGCCTGTCACAATTGTTTTTCCCGTGCCGCCCTTTCCGCTTATGACTAATATTTGTTTCACGACGAGCCTTTATGCTTTTTGATTTTTTCAAACAGTTCTTGATAGTCTTTTTTATATTCCGGAAATTCATCAATAATAGGAATTCCTTTAGAATAGCAGGAAGCAATTTCGACTTTAAACGGTATTTCCATAAGTATGGATATATTTTCTTT
>JAGLQN010000368.1 GCA_023136835.1 Candidatus Omnitrophota bacterium
TCGATAATGACTGTTTTCGTGGGATCAATATATTTCTTTATCGCTTTGATGATCGGCGGCGCTATCGCTGAACCTATATTGAGCCTGCCGTGTATAAATAGCATATCACCTCTTTTACCCATCTCAATAAAACCTAGTTCTTTATTTATTTCATTTATAGCGCCTTGAGGGCAAAAATAGGTACACGAACCGCATCCATGACAAATTTCGGGAAAAACCAAGACCTCTTCCTTCAAGACCGCAATAGCATTAAAAGCACAGACTTCCTGGCATTTTCCACATAACCCGCATTTTAACTGATCAACCTGGGGAATCAGGATGTTAACAACATGGCTCTCTCGCGTTTCAGGCTTAATAAAAATATGGGCATTCGGTTCCTCAACATCACAATCCAAGAACTGGATATTTTCGCTTATTGAAAGAGCCAAATTTGTTGAAACAGTGGTCTTTCCTGTCCCTCCTTTGCCGCTGGCAACCGAAATGATCATTTTTTCTCCGTATTCAACCGATAAGCAATCACAGTTTCCTGAAAAACGGTTTTATAATTTTCCGTCTTAAAACCTTTCTCCACCAAGTAGGCACTGATCCCATCGACGGCCGCTCCTCCCTCCGGATGCACCCGACCCTCACTCTTGTGGACCTTGCTCACCAGATCCAATCCCTTTCTGCTGAAATCGCTCACGACGATCTTGCCCGTCCGCTTAACAACACGCGCAAATTCATCGACAACTTTATAAGGATTTGAAAGATGATGCGCCATGTTAATGGCGAAAACCGCATCAAAACTCCGATCCTCGAAGTTCAGCTGTTCGGCATTGGCAATCTTGAAATCAATGTGTTCTTGAAGCCCGAAATATTCGACATTCATCTTGGCATATTTCTGTTCTTCTTCTGAAATATCAACACAAGTAAAATGATATCCCTTTTGAGCTAATGCTATGGCAAAATGCCCTTTTCCCGTACCGGCTTCCAGTATCATGCCGTCTAAAGGCAAAGACTTCTCTAAAATGAAATCTCTTTCTTTCCAAATATCATACCCAAAGCTTTTAAAAAAATCTATCCTTTCAAGATATTTTTTATGGTTTTCAACGACTTTCTCGTTCAAAATATTATCCTCTCACCATGGCCACACTGCATTTAGGACAATTGATGGAATTGCAAGGGATCCCCCTTTGATGGGGTGTTTTTTCTCCACAACTTGGACAAACGCAAAATTCTCCGGCGCTTTCGCCGAACTTGTTGCCCCT
>JAGLQN010000369.1 GCA_023136835.1 Candidatus Omnitrophota bacterium
AGTGCGCCCTGCCGGGCGCACAACATAAAAAGACCGGAATACGTCTCCGGCCTTTATATCATTAACTTTTCTAACAAAAATTACTGAAATTTCCGAACAACACTAATAACTTTTCCGATGATCGAAACATTTTTGTCAACCAAGATCGGAGTGTAATTGGCATTGGCCGGTTCAAGATAATAATCTTTTCCACGGCGACGCAAACTTTTTACGGTTGCTTCATCTTCGACCAAGGCAACGATCGTTTCGCCAGTCTGCGCTATATTCTGCTTCTTCACCAAAACCAGATCATCCGGCATAATACCCGCGCCGACCATACTATCTCCCCTCACACGCAGGGCAAAAGTGCTATCATCGGAAAAGACCAGGCTGTCCAAATTGAGATATCCCTCGATCTCCTCAACAGCAAGGGTCGGCAATCCCGCTTGTACCCTCCCTAAAATAGGAATGGAGAATAAATTCTCGCGAATCAACTCAATAGCACGGGATTTATTGGCCGATATCTTGATATAACCCTTATTGACCAGGGCCTTTAGATAATCCCGGACGGTTCCGGTCGATGAAAAATTAAAATGACGGGCAATTTCCCTTACGGTCGGCGGAAGATTATTCGTCTTGATCGCCTCGTAAATGAACTTCAGAACGTTTCTTTGCTTAGATGTCAATTTTTGTTTTTCTACCATAATGCTTACGCTACCACACGCCTGTACGGATGTCAATAAAAAGAATACCTTTTCGATATCGGCGCAACAGTAAATTTATTGTTCCACCATGCAGGCATTCAGTACGCATTGATACAGTTTTTCACCCACGTCTGCCATTCCCGATCTTGACAAATGAACTTTATCATCTGTCATATAAAGCTTCTCCCTTTCTTCAGGTCTCCGGTTCCTCCAGACATCCAAGAAATCGATCCATTTAATATCATATTTCGAAAGAAGCTCCTGAACAAATTGATGTTTTTTAATCTCATCATATTCATCCATCGTCGTGTACTTATAGGGAAAGATCAATGCAAGAGTTTCGTAACCATGTTTTTTAGATTCCTCCTCTAGAGAACGGAACAGTTGCTCGACTTTTTTAGGATCACGATGCTTTGAAAAGAAAGTTTTTTCTATCCTATAGAGGATAAATGTCAGTAATTTGCTATGCAATCGCGGGCCCAAGGCTGCCGGCGCCGTCTGACGCGACAATTTACCCAAACCATCAGTATAGGAATCGTCATTCAAACAATACGCCACAATGACCAGATCCGGATCAAACGGAGGCACTTTTTCTTTTAAAACTATTTCTTCTTGATACGCGTTATAACCGGATACCGAGAAATTCAGAACTTCCGCCGTTTTGATTTGATTAAGTTTGCGTTCAAAAATTTTAGCAAACGTTAAATCGTGCTCTAAATATGTTCCAAAAGCCAGCGAGTCTCCCACAATAGCAATGCGGTAAACTCCTTGCGGCTTGTCTTTCAAGTATTCATAATCCCTCATACCATATCGGTTTGTTTTTATCTCCTTAAGGTGAGAGCTCATCATCTCAAATGAAGGCTTCATGTCATAGATAAGTTTCGGATTCTGGGCATACTTATGAATAATCTTTTCGTGATCTATCTTTCCAAATTTAACTAAACCGGAAAAACACAGGACCCGAAAGACACATTCAAAAAGAATGAAGACGGCAAGATATACACCAAGCATTTTAACGTAAACCGAAAAGGAGCTAAAAGCAAAAGGCCTTCTTTTATTTTCTCTCAAATCTTCCATAGATAAAGGTTTTTATTTTATCGGGAATTGATAAATGCTGGCACTTCTGTTCGCGCATTTTCGCTCGACCCATAAGTGACGCATTTGATCTATACTCATTTTCCTTTAAAAACATTAAGAAGAAATGAGTATTGTACTTTGTTCCTCTAAAACATATTAAAGGAAACAAAGTACTAAAAATCCGTCTCTGGCCAGGGATTGTCGTTGCGGATATAGTCGCCCTTTTTATCTTTTGTGAAGAAATAGGACAACAAAGAATGGGTCATTTTTTCCTTCGAAGAATCTTTCACCAAATTACTTTCGGCAACATAGGTAACTTGGTCCGAACCATGAACAAGAACATGATACCAAGGCTGGTGGCAATTAGGCTGGGTTTGATTGCCATAATACCAATCGTCAGTCGCCTCGCACTCCCGGTCCACTTCCACGATAATACCACGGTACCCGTAACGCACATGATTCACACATTGCCCCGACTCAAAATTCGATTTGCCATAATCGATGATATCCTCGGGCGTCAGATTGAGGATTTCGCTATCGCTGATATGAGCGTCCATATCTCTAAACAGTTTTATCATCAATTCACTGTTGTCCTTATCTGTCTGAGCCTGATAGGAACGGATTAAATTGGCAAGAAAACGGCGCACAATCGTCCGCGCGTCAGCAATTTCGTTCAAAACATTCTCCATCCCCTCAAAAACATCCCCTCTCATATTTAATAGGTCCTTTTGGTCGACGATCTGACCGCCGCTGAAACAATCGACAAAAACCTTTCTTCCATCGAGGTCTATCCGTGCCAGAAAATGTCCGGGAAAATGGCACCCCTCAATCCTTATGCCTAAACGTAAGCCCACAAGCATGTACACAGCGCAAAGACTGATCGGAATTCCTTTTTTCTTTGTGATCACATAGACCAGATTACTATTCTGCGGGTTATAATAATCTTCTTCATCCCCGCACAGTTTCTTTTCTTTGAATAAAAACTTGGCTAAACGCACGGGGTCACTATTTTTAAATTTCTCCTTATAAGCGCAGGCTAATTCATCCAATAAGTTTTTGAGTTGAAGATCAGAATCAGATTCATTCAGGAACTTAGAAAAAAATGCCAGCGCACTTTCCATCTTTTTGTAATTCTCTAAAAGATCCTCTCTCTCATCGATCAAGCTCAGCCAATTGGGCCAAATATGCTTCAGCCACACCCTTTTGTGCTCTCTCAAAATTTCATTGATATATTCTTCCTGGGTGGGATTAAGCGACAACGTCAGCTTCTTCAATTCTTCTTTTAGTGTCGGGCCGAAAGCTTCGAGCTTTTTGGCTACAGCCTCGCGAATGTCCGAAGATTCATCATCCAAGAGCTTGATAAGATGAGGAATCTGTTTAGGATCAGTCATATCCTCTCCTTCAACGCATAAATCAATTCACGAACATTTAGACTCTGCCAATATTTATATTACTTGTTTTTTTGAAAAGCAAGGAAATTCACCATTTTCCTCGTCACATTATTTAATTATAAGAATAAGAACTTCCTAGTGTTTTGAAAAACTTTCTGTTTTTCAAAGTGCAAGCATAACGATCTTTTTTATTAATTGATCATAGCTAATGCCCACCTTCATGGCAGACTGGGCGACTTCATCGATCTTGGCAATACAAGGATTCGCGTTAGGTTCGATGATATATACTTTCTCATCCGGCGTCACGCGGATATCAAAACGTAAGTAACTGCTGATATTCAGTGCCCGGTAAGCCCGCTTGCAAACATCGGCGGTCTCCTCTTCGACACCATTAGCCAGCTTGCCGGCATAAACGCTTTTAATTCCCCATTTCTCCCTGTAGTTGTCATCCCACTTGGCTTTATAGGTCGCAACACGCGCATCCTCGGCGAGCTCACCGAATTTCATTTCCCGTGCAGGCAAGACCATCAGTTTTTTATGGCCGATCACGGTCACATACAATTCCCTTCCCTCAATATATTCTTCAGCAATCGCATCCATATCCATATTCTGATGGATAAATTTCACGCGCTCCAAAAATGCCTCTTCATTATCCACGATGGATGCCTGGGAGATACCCCGAGAAGCCTCTTCGCAAAGAGGCTTAACAATCGCGGGTAATTTAAGTTTTTTAGGCAGCCATACGCGATAATTACGATTGAAGGTATAAAACCACGGGGTTTTGATCTTGTGAAACTTTAAAATCTTTTTATTAAGCCCTTTGTTGTTGCAGATAAAAATATTATCGGAAGTCGCCCCTGTATACGGAATCTCCAGCATCTCAAGAAGAGCTACCATATTTTTCTCGAGACGCGATTTACCGTCAAAAACTTCAACAAGGTTAAAGATCACATCAGGCTTGTTTTCTTTGATCTCCTCAAAGAGAGGCGCAACCGTATTATGCAACCCCAGGAGGCTCACCTCATAACCGTTCGCTTTCAAGGCCTGATAGACATCCTTTTCCGTATACATATTATCCGGATCGACAAATTCTTCCTTGTAATCGTATCCGCGCGGCTTATTGTACGGGCTACTGAATAACAAAAGGACTTTTACTTTTTTTCGCATGATTATTTTCACCTTTTCTTCTCCCCACGAAAACGTCCCGTATAAAGATAATTCATGATCAGCGAAGTAATATACACCGATAACTTCACCGTCATCAAGGTCTCGTTTTCAGCAACGTCCAGCTTTAATTCACGGCTGCGCTTCTGAATATCCTTGAGGAGATCATTAACGACATATTTTTTCTCCCCGGAATATTTTGAAATACTGTTTAGGATGTTGCGCCGGTGTTTACGGATCAGATCCGCCGCTCGTGGAAGCTTTTTGTGCTCGGCGTTTTGCTCGACAAAATTCTTCCGCAAGAACGCATCATGAAAATCAGGAAATTCTTCAGCCCAGAAGTGGCGTTTTTTCTTATAATAGTTTTTAAGTTTTATTCTTAATGTCGACACACACCAAACCTTATTCCTGTTTTTAACAGGTGGCTCTTTTCCCTGAATTTCAGCCATTAGTTTGTCGACATATTCCAATTTCCGGATGGCTTTCCACCCCCTATATTGGGTTTGCCAATCCAAATTCGGCGTCAGCCACACGGCAAAGGTTTCCACAAAATCTTCATCCGGATGGTACTGGGCATAATAGCCATCGAGATGGCGGACATAATTCTTACTATACGGCCGGTATTTATAGGTATCTGAATATTCGGCCGTCGCGGGGCCAAAAATCCTTTGCCA
>JAGLQN010000037.1 GCA_023136835.1 Candidatus Omnitrophota bacterium
GTGCGCCCTGCCGGGCGCACCAAACAAAAAAACAACCCGTCGCGGATTGTTTTCCTTGGATCTGAAAGCTTCATTTTCCGCGCGAATCAGTTTAGTTTCTAATCGCCCTCCCCTTCGTATCCAAAATGGTTTCTTTAATTAATTGTCCGTTGTTGTAAACCATGAAACTGTAAAGATTACCATTATTGTAATAGAGCTTGCTTACACCATCAGCTTTCCCGTTGTTATAGTTACTTTCCAACTTATATTGTCCGTTCTCATAAAATTCAAAAGCCTTGCCGTTAATAATACCTTCTTGATAATTTACTTGTTGTCTGAGGTTTCCTTTTTTGTAGTAACTTCGACACCGGCCGTGCAGTTGATCGTCTTTAAAGTTTGTCTCGCTTTTTAAGACTCCGTTATCAAAGTATTCCCGGTAAGTGCCCTGTCGTTGGGTCGCGGGTTTGCTCGTCCGCGATGGCCGCGTCCAACGCTCTGCTTCAACCCGAAGAGAAGGCAATCCGTAAGAATCAGCGACCAATAGCACGACAAAAATTAAGCTTAGCAGGATTTTCTTCAATGAAACCGTCCTTTTACGCTATAAGTATATCATCTGGAGTGTATAATCCGATAATAAAAATCCTAAATCCAAGAATTTTTAATCTTCGGATTTTTAATTCCTCACACGCCTGTTGCTTTTTGCAAACAGGAAGAATTCGCCTCAATCAACCTCCTGAGAACTGACAATCCCGTTGCGAGAGGGTATAAACTCCTATATAATGAGTATTATGAGACACAAGGTCGTCCTTATTGTGATCGGATTGCTTGTTGTGGGAATCGCAATCTTTTTTTATATCGATAATATTTTTCTGCCTGTTCAACTCAAGCGGTTTATCACGACAAAATCTAAAGAAATCCTGCGGCGTGAGGTTTTTGTCGAGTCGATCGATTTTCGCCCCATTCAGGGTTTTATCATTAAGAACGTTTCGATATCCCGAAAAGACGACCCAACCAAGCCGTTTATCCAGGTCGATGAGATCACATTTAATCTTCTCCTAGCTCCTGTTTTCCGGAAAAAGGCTATTATTCTTCCCAGCATCAAAATTAAAAATCCCTATGTCTATCTCTTCCGCGATAAAAACAAAATCTGGAATTTCTCCGACCTTCCCGGTCTCGCAAAAAAAACGGCCGGCAAGAATTCTTTTTCTGTTCTGCTGCGGAAATTAACCATCGACGGGGGGAAGATCCATTACAAAGACGTATCCCGGAACAAAGAGTTCTTTGAATCTATCGAAAATATTAAGTTGGGCGCGACGCTTTCATTGAACAAGGGGATACGGTTTGCTCTTCAGGCACAAGTTCCGGGAAAAAAATCGGCGCTAAAAATCAAGGGCAATTACGGGCTCCTGCCTAAGAAGCTTACAGCACAGATCTTGATCGATAATATCCACCTCGCCCGGTACCTCCCTCTTTCATACACCGCACAGCCTTACGCCCATCTGACAGGCGGCATTATTTCCTCAGCCGATTTCGCCGTAATCTACGCGCGGGACAAACTTCAAGTTCAAGGGTCTTTTCTTGCCAATAAAACCAGTTTCCGGGTCGGCCAGGACAAACATATCAGCGGAACCGTTTATGTCCCGACGATGTCCCTGGCATGGCATGACAACAAATGGAACGCTAAAGGGCGTCTAGAGCTTCCTTCCGTCCATATGATATCTGCCAACGGAAAAGAATTCCAGGGCGACGTTAAAGCCGACCTCAACTTGCTGACGATCTTCAAGAATAATATGACAAGCCAGGGCAACGTTACCGTTGATAATGCCCGTCTTTTTCTCGATGAGAGCAGGCGCTTTGCGGGAAATATTAAAGCGACCAACGCCTCGTTGATCAAGGGAGATGGAAAGGTCAGACTTCAGGGTAATTTTGATATCAAGAAAATCGATTGCGTGATGCCCTTTGAACGATTTTTTAGCGCTTTAGGAAATTCTAATAATTTCCTAAAGCATGAAAAAGCTGATGTGACAGCGGGCAATCTGATATCGCTTAAGGGCAGTCTTTCAACAACAGATACAAACCTGGTCTGGTTCCGCGATGAGTCGGGAACCAGTAAGTTCAATATGGGATGCGGGCTGGTGATGAACAACGCCAAGGCCACCCTCGGGAGGGACGGGTCTATCAGCAGCAACATCAATATCGAGAAAGCAAACATCGCCTTCGACCGCGCAAAAATGACCATTGAAGCCATCGGGCAACTCGACACATCAGATATCCTCTTTACGGGGAACAGGCGCTTTAAGGGAAGCCCCCATTTTAATATTTTTTATGAGAGTGACTCCAAAAGCAAAACCCCCAGTGAATATAAGGGGACTTTCCATTTCATAAATAGTTCCGTCACCGGCCTCCCTTATCTCGGGGAGATCAATAATCTCGAGGGGATCGCGGCGATCATGCCGGATCACATACAAACAGACCGGTTGACATTTGACACGCGAGAGACGAACATTCAACTCTTTGGACTACTCACCGACTTTTCCGATCCTCACTTGAGCGTTAAGGCTTCGTCAAAAAATGTCGATCTGAAAAAAGTTTTGACGCTCTTTCCCGCTCTTACGGAAAATTTTCAAGCCGGTCTCACCGGCAAGGCTTTTGTCAATGCCTCTTACAACGGTCTAGTGTTTTCGCCTTCCGATGCTGATATTAAATTGTCAGCCCGATTGGCCGACACAACGCTTTCCCATGAAAAACTTCCCCGACCCTTCACTGATATTTCCGGCTGGCTTAATTATGAGAAAGACCTCCTTAAATGGCGTGATCTACGGGGCTTTTACAAAAAGAAACCCTACACGTTCAATGGCCAGCTCAAGAACTTCTCCCGTCCCATCATCGACACCCGGGTTATCTCCGACCAACTTGACTTAACCGCGCGAGTCAAGATCCTCAACGCTGCTTTTCGGCTTACAGAGTTCACCGGAAACTATCTTAATTCTTCATTCAACCTTAAAGGCGACGCCCACCTCTTTGAAGATGCCCCGGCGGATATCGATCTCAGGGGAAAGTTCGCGTTGGACTTAAAAGACGCCGGGATCCTCATCCCGCGGATCAAGCGCCGTATTGACCAATTCAATCCTTCCGGTGTTCTCAACGGTGAAGGTATTTATAAAGGCCGCCTCGAAGACTGGCGCAACTGGCAGTTGGCCCTTACCATGAAATCCGATGAAGTATCGGTTAACGAGTATCCTTTTGAAAATGTGTCTATCCGTTTCACGCAAAGAGATCTTACGATCAGTAAATGCAATGTTACCTCTAAGATCTACGATGGAGACCTTACAGTCACTTCCTCGGCGGACCTGCGTGACGACGAGGTTCCCTTTAGCGCGGCCATAAACCTTAAGGGCCTGAATTTCGCTCAATTCCGGGATGACAAGAAAATCAAGAACCGCCAGCTTGCCGGAACTCTTTCTTTACTGGTGGATTTGACGGGCGCGGCCGCCCAATGGCGGGAATTAACCGGGGAGGGTTCTCTTCATATCACCGACGGCCATCTCTGGCAATGGAACATTCTCGACGGTATGTCGAAAGTCCTTTTTATCCCCGAATTTAAGAATTTCGTTTTTACAGAAGCCCATAGCGATTTTTCTATCGAGGACCAGCGGATATTGACAAATAACGCGCGGATAACGGGCAAGTCCGTCACTTTAGACGCGAAAGGCTGGGTCAATTTCCAGGAAGAACTTAATTTCGACATCACCCCGACGTTCAGCGAGCTGGCCATCCTGCGATCAGAATCCCTCAAGAAAGGAATCACTTCCATTTTAACCCAGACGGACGGCTACCTTAATATCAAACTCACCGGAACGTTAGATAAGCCCCATTTCCGCGTCGATAAAAACCCTCTGAAGATCATCGAAGGAACGATCGGGGATACAACCGACACTTTAAAAGAAGTGATCAGCGGGATCGTTGGGGAAATATTTTAATGTCATTGGATGGCAGGGTCTCTCCTACTTCAGGTATTCTTGGAGGGATTTCTTTATCTTACGCAAAGCGCGGGCGCGGTGGCTGATTTTCTGTTTAATGGAAGGATCAAGCTCGCCGAATGTTTTACCGTATCGCTTTATGAGAAAATACGGATCATATCCGAAACCATTCTTGCCCCTCGCCTGCCTCGTGATCATTCCGCCACATTGACCGTTAACCAGATCGACTATTTTTGTTCTGTCAACCAAGGCCGCGCAACAGCGGTAGCGGGCTTGCCTCTTCATGGAAGGAACATTCTTTAGCGAGCGCAGCAGCTTCAGATTATTTTTCTTGTCGGTTGCTTTCTCACCGGAAAAACGCGCCGAGTGAATGCCGGGCTTGTTCCCAAGGGCCCTAACCTCAATGCCGGAATCCTCGCCGAGCGTCAGTTTTCGCGTATACAGGGCGATCGTCACCGCTTTTTTCAGGGCATTCCGCGCGAATGTTTTTCCGTCCTCCTCGATCGCCGGGGCGTCAGGATAATCTGCCAGCGACGTTATCTTCAGGTCAAAATCCTTTAAAAGCTCCTCGATCTCCTTTAATTTGCCTTTATTTTTCGTCGCGACAACTAATTCGGTCATAATAAATTCACCATTAACCAATTTCTATTCCGCTTAAATTCTTTTCCTGAAGAGCGATCAGCTCTTTGATCCCGTTCCCGGCAAGATCGAGCAATTGATCCATTTCAGCCTTAGAAAAAGGCTTTCCCTCGGCCGTTCCCTGAACCTCGATAAATTTACCCGAGCCGACCATCACCACATTCATGTCCATGCCCGCGTTAGAATCCTCGACATAATTAAGATCGATCATTAATTTTTCTTTGTAGACGCCCACGCTGATAGCCGCTACAAAGTCGGACAACGGGATCTCGTCGATAAGCCCCTGCTTCTTAATCCTTTTAAGAGCTAGCGCTAAGGCGATAAATCCCCCGGTGATCGAGGCCGTCCGTGTTCCCCCGTCGGCCTGAAGAACATCGCAGTCCACCTTGATCGTTCTTTCGCCAAGTTTATCCAAATCGATCACGCCGCGCAGTGAGCGGCCGATAAGCCTTTGGATTTCCTGCGTGCGGCCTGACCCGGCGGCCCTCTCGCGCCGGATTCTCGTCCCGCAAGAACGGGGCAGCATGCCATATTCCGCTGTTACCCAGCCGGTCCCTTTGTTCCTTAAGAACGGCGGGACGTTTTCTTCCACGGACGCCGTGCAGACAACCCTGGTCTCCCCGAATTCGATCAGGCACGACCCTTCGGCATGCTTGAGATAATCCTTTGTGACTTTGATCTT
>JAGLQN010000370.1 GCA_023136835.1 Candidatus Omnitrophota bacterium
TCTCCGCCTGGGTATTGTCGATGATGATGTCATCGACCGTCTGCGCATATGCTTCCTTTACAATAAAAACATCAAGAAAACCCTGTGCAATTAACTGAAGCCCATCCTTAATATCACTAAATATTTTCCATCGTTGATCTGACTCCATCCTGTTAAAGGATTGCGGGCCGATGAATAAAGCGGGATCATTGGAGATCGCCTCAATCTGCCCGGCTGCATTATACTTATAGAATATTTTCTCTCCATCGGGATATTGAATATCAAGTAATTCATTGAGCGCATCATACTTACGCTCTACACCAAAACTCTGGCTGTTGATCTTTTTGATCGATTCGATCTCGCGGCCGATCGAATCATATTTAAATTCTGTATCCCCGCCGGAATACTGTGCCTGTGTCAAACGGCCCTTGGAATGGGTGACAGACGGATCATCATAGGTATAGTCAACATCTAAACTACCACCGTCGGTCTTATTGACAAGACGGTTAAGCTTGTCATAGGTGAAATCAATCACCTGACTCTTAGCATCTGTTTGTTTAGTCAAGTTGCCATTTAAGTCATATTCATAAGACCATACGCCCATATCGGGATCATTCATGGAAATTTTTCGCCCAAGATTATCATAGGTGACCGTTGTTACATTGCCGTGCGCGTCCTGCGTCTGGATCAAATTACCTTCGGAATCATAGGCGTACCGCGTGGTTGCATATAGCGTGTAGTTACCTGTATCAGGATACGTGGGCGCGCCTCTCCCGTCGGCGCCCAAATATTCCCTTTTTTCGATCAGCCGGCCGTAGGCATCATAATCAGATTCCTGCTTATGCCCGTTTTCATTGATCGTTTCAGTTGTCCAGTGATTATAGGATACGCTTGAATGGCTGCCATTCGGATTAGTTGTCTGCGCTACTCTCCCCATAGAGTCATACACAAGAGACACGTACGGCTCGGCAGGATCGATCGCGTCCATGACTATCAATCCGTTGAAAGTAAACCGGTTTAAATACTTTTTTTCCGGCAAGCCGCGGGAATTATATTCGACCTGTCCGCTGACAATATATTGCCCGGCATTCCCCGAAATTAATTTTGTCTGTATTGTCCGCCCTAGCCCATCAATAAACGTCACAGCCTCAATGGTCTCGGGCTGACCGTGGTTGATACGTTGGTGTGTTGTGATTCGGATATAGTCGCTGAAATATTCAATATTCTTGGTTTGGGTCGGAAAGTCAATGGAATCCAGCGGAGACACTGTGGCAACCAGGTCACCAAACGTGTTATAGGTACGCTTGCCGGTCTCCTGGTTGGGATCGGTCGTGGATTTTAATTGTCCCCACAATCCGGTATAACCGGACTCGACAATTTCATTGATCCCGTAATACTCATTTATTACGCTATAATTGAGGGGATTTTTTGTTTCGACAGGAAAAATATGGTATGTGCTATCGTAGGTGATTGTTGTCATATAATCGAGAGGATCCTGTGTCACATTCCCTTTCGGAATAGTAGTTGTCTCGAGATTACCATACGCATCATAAATAAAGGTTGTCACGGGATTCTTGGCCGGTAGACCGCCTGCCCATCCAGTCTTTTTTGTAAGTAATCCCTTATTATTAGGAGAAACTCCGTTATCCAAACCGTCATAATTAAACCAGGTCTGACGAACCACATTACCAGCGTTGTCTTTAACAGTTGTTAAACTAGGCAGACCGATTAAATAAATCGTTTCATTCTTCACATACTGCGTTTCAATTGTACGTGAATCCCCTAGGATATCATTGCCTGTTGAAATATCAACCTCACCGAGCTGAACAACTTTAATTAAATTTCCATGCTGATACTGAGGATTTTCCTCATAAAAAAATTGTTCCGCGGTCCGTTTTCCTTTACTCAACAGCCCACCATCATAAACATAGTTATCTTTACGCTCTAAATACACAAATTTGCTGCCTGGAGCTATTTCCTGAGCATCACTCCATTGATATGTGGTTTTACCAAAAAGTTTTCCATCTTTATCAAGCGTCCTCTGCTCCACAATCCTTCCCTTAGTATAATCACCCTGCAAATATTCTGTTTCCGTATAATTCCCTTCAGAGCCCTCTACTCTAACATAGCCAAATCCTCGGAATTCGCGATCCTGAGCATTCCACAATCCACTGGCATAAAAATACTTCGTTTCATATGAATCTCCTGTTAATGCGTCCGCATTTGTAATAGATGAAGCAACAGGAAAAGGGAAAGGCAGGAATTCATTGCTATAGCGCGTTGATGAATCATACACAATAGAAAATGAGCCTCCTACATTATTGTCCACATTATAGAGAAGGTCAGCAAACTTCCCTTTATTAACGTACATTTGTGGCGCCTGTCCATTGTAATAGATCATAAAATCCAGCATGCCATCTGAATCAGCGTCTAACAATCTTGTTCCTAAATTCAAAAAGTTTCCACCTGGCAAGGCCCAGCTATCATCCTGCCACCAGCCATTTCCAGTATTTATCAATACACGATTACTGCTTCCATTCGCGATAATCATATCAGCTAATCCATCACCATTCACATCTCCAAATTGCGTGGAACCATCCGTCAAATCTCCATATCCTAGGGTATTATCCCAAGGAGAGCTGGCATCTTCCTTCCAATTACGGGCAGTGTTTATATATGTTTTTGAGACACCGCCCTTTCTATAAAATATCTCTGGCAAACCATCGCCATTCAAATCAACAAGTTGAGCGCCATCAGTGAAATCGTTGTAAGCTGGGGAAGGCGGAATCCAGTTCGTGTCAGATGACCATCCGGAACCTCCTGTACGCATATTATTTAAGAATGCGTACTGGGCGGGAGAATTATTAAGAAAATGCGATCTTATAGCATCCGTATAACCATCATTGTTGACATCATTTAATACTGTCCCAAAATAAGTAAATTTACCACTCACAAGAGGCATTCCTGGACAATATTGGAACGCATACTTTTGAATTTCTGCGTTCGAAGGTAAAAGCCAATTTGAATTATTAGAAGACCACCCATTACTTGCGTTAATATAGGATTCATTTCGATCAACATTATATGTATTACATAAATCTACAAACAAGCCGTCTGTATGTAGCGTGAGATCCATTCTCCCGTCACCGTTCAAATCTACAACTCTTAATCCCATATCTAGTGAACACGCGCCATTCCTGACATGCATAAAATTAGTGCAAAAAATTCCACTACAAACATTTGGCAGAGACCATGCACCATTTAAATTCCAGCTTTTATTTCGATCATTTATGTACACTTTTCTTGTTTGTGAACTTCCATCTCCCTTAAAAACTAAAAAGTCTTGATAACCGTCAGAATCCACATCAACAATTCTTACACCCAAATCTCTAATATTACTGTTGGAAACATCTGAAAACGTTACATCTGTAGGAATATTCCAACTAGCAGTATCATTAACAAACCCTTTATCTCCATTAATATAGTCAAAATTAAAAGATGGTAATGCGTCAATGCCATTACCAGCATATTGTTTGACTTGTATTAATAAATCTTTCTTTGTTGCTTGACTCTGAGAATAAATTAATTCATATTCACGTTGTGTGATATTATTTGCTTTAATGACAATTTTTTTGACTCTTTTAACTGTTTTAATAGGAAATCCTGAATTGTATGAAAAATGAGGCGTATATCGATTCTCTAAAATAAACTCTACTTCGGCAAAAGGAACCTCTGTAGTTTGATAGCCTGTATACGCGATGCTTTGAGGATAAATTTGGTTGTTCACCCCATCCTTTACATAAGCCAAAGACATGTAATTGCCATGGAGATCCTCAACTTTACTCAAAAACCATTTAAACACATTGCTAGGCTGGTTGACATCATACTGTTTAGAATCATCCGTTGAACCAAAATAATATTTTGTTCCGGATTTATCTGTAATAACCCATTCACTCCCTAATTTTTCAATTTTAGAAAATCCATCTTCGATTTTTGATCTATAATAGCCCGTACTTACATCAAATATCAATTCCTGCCGCGCAAACAAATAAGTGTCAGTATCGTCATACTCTGGCACCCCCCTCTTTGTGGATCTTTCAATATGCCCCAACGCGAGAAACCACCCAACGCCTAAAACCTCTTGCTTTGCGCTCGAACTATAATTTAAGGATACATCAGGTTGAATACCTCCTCTACCATTCGGAACATTTATGGATATTGACTTAAATACACTACCATAGCCAGAATTAACTGACACGGATGGAGTAGCGTGAGAAGGTGATTCATTCAATACTTCTTCTGAATGCGCCCGCGCGTTTTGTAAAAATAATAAAATAGAAGACACGCAAAGGATCATTGTATACTTTTTGCTTAGCACGCGAAACTTCCTTTTTGGAGCTGCCGAGGCAACATTTTTTTTAGAAAACATAGTTCCTCCTTAATTTGAATACAATCATACAGACAAATTTTATATTAGATTTTTTCAAATTACTCATTGGGGAAACGCGGGGATAATAAAACTTAAACACATACTGTTTACTGCATAATTTCAAATTGCCGGATCGAATTCGTAAGGGGGGAGTATATGAGGGGGGAGAATTACAAATTGGACCGTTTAGAAATTCTTAATGAAGACAAACAAAGCTTATCATAATTTTGATTTTTTGTCAAATACTATTTGTTTTATCAACAACTTTTAGCGGTTATAATTGACAATAGTATAAACACGTAAAAAAATCTTTATCCAAAGCTGGTATTCCGGGATACTGATGATAAAATAAATTTATGAAACCATCACACACCAAATCCATTATTTTCCTTTGCGCTCTTTGCATAGGCGCGCTGATCCAATATCCTTTTTTAAATTTTCAGGTTAAGTTAGCCCAAGGAGACCACGGATTAAATCTATATGCCATTGAAGCCGTTTTAAACGGACAAAAGCCTTACCGGGACTTTCACTGGTTTTATAGTCCGTTTATGCTTTATTTTTACGCGTTCTTTTTTCTCGTTTTTAAATCAAGCGTCTTAACCATACTGCATGCCGTAGCATTTATCAAAATCGCCACTGGAATGCTTATATATGCAACGCTGGCTCTTTACTTTACTCCGATCCTGTCTCTCATCGGAGCTATGTGGTTCTGGATATTCAGTTCTGATTTTACTTACACCTACAATCATACTGGGGGATGGCTATTATCCATGTTCTCATTTCTTTTCCTTGTATCCTATTTAAAAACCTCCCAAATAAAGAACCTTTATTTTGCCCTTTGCGGCACTATGATCCTTTGCTTAATAAAACTCAATTTCGGCATCAGCACACTCGCGGGGATTCTCGCCTCCGTTGCCTTTATTGACCTCATCCTAAAAAGACCGGTCGACAAAAATAAAAAATATTTCTATTTTTATTCTTTTATTGGTTTTCCGGCGATACTCAGCCTTCTGCATGTCTATTTCTTATGGAATATTCCTTTTTACAATATCCGCCAATGCTTTCAATACTTCGGAACCGATGCTTATAAGGGCACCTATCCGAGCATTTTCGAAACCATCTTCACTTCATTCCGTAACCACTTCACTATGTTAACCCGGAATCCTATCAATTTACTATTGGATATTTCCTTGTTAGTCATTTTTTTAACGCTCGTGATCCAATATTTGAGAAATAAGGATAAACGAAAAAACATTCTTCCTGTTTTTCTCTTATTATTCGCCTGCTTTACCTTTTATCTGTTAAATCTCCATGAATATCTTTTATCCGCTGTACGTTTCCGCGGTTTTTGGGCTGAACCGTTCAAATATATACTGATATTTATTCTTTTAGGATGGGCGGTCGAATTCATTCACAAAAAAAGACATCTAATAGTTTATGTCACTTTGCTCGCTGTTCCCTTAACTACATATATGACCAATATTCAAGCTACAGAAGCAATAAAAACGCCGACACAGTTTCTTCCGCATAAGAAAGCAGGTGTCTATACGACAAACTCCCCTTACTGGACAGCTACCGTTTTGCAAACAACCGCGTTTCTCAAGGAACATATGACGGAAAAAGAATTGTTTCTTGTGGTCCCTTATGCCCCGATTTATTATTTTTTAATGGATAAGCCTTCCCCCGTAAGACAGCTTGCTTTTTTTGACTTTCAAAATATTACCAAGGAAGAACAACAGCGCACCATCAGGGAAATTGAAACAAAGAACGTTAACTGGCTTATCACAACAAGCCGTGTTATAGGAGACGCCGCCGGATTGGGAAGATTCGGCAAATCAAATTCTCTTCGACTTAAGCAATACCTAGACGATCATTTTGAATTTGTTATACAGTTCGGGAAATGGGATACTAACGGGGGATGGATTGATCCTCATGGGACAAAGATTTATCGGCGAATAAAGTAGATAATGAAACTGGGGTGACTGGGTAGACCAAGTTAAAACCTTTTTATAGCCCCCCGAAGAAAACATGACTATTCTATCGGAATCGTTTCATGAGCTTTACGTCCATAAACCTTTTCATACGCTTTACAATATGGACATGCTGATCCTTCAATTTTTCTTACAAGCCAGAAAGTGAATCCTTTTTGCTCCTTTCTCGCCTTTTTACACAGTGGACATTCAACACATTTTTGAGCCAATTTCTTATCTTTTTCAGTAAGCATCTCTTTATTCATCATTATTAATCTCCTTTCTAATCTATCGGAAAGATTTAATCAAAAAGATTTATACTTCATCGCATTATGTGTCGTTTGTACGCCGTCCTTGTTACTTACTGTTAAAATGAGCTCCTATATCTTGCAAATTATTACTGAACTTCTTCAAGAGTGTTTGTCCTTCTGATATCTATAAGAAAGATGGGGTCGGTTCATCAACGATTTTCGAACTATTATAGCCGATGAGAGCCTAAATTTAGAGCTAGTTGATACTTAAATGCAATTAATTATTGAATCTCTCAAATTTCATCGATGCTATTTTATTGTTTTAAGCTCTTTTAGCAAGTCATCCCTAAATTTAATACTTTCCTTATCATACATCTCCCCCTTATATTCAATTGCAACATTGTCTATCACGAATGGAATAAATGCCAAGCCATCCTTAAAATAATTAGGGTGCGGATTAATTTCCCTTACTTTTTCAATAATTCTTTTCTGCCATTGCTCTGCATGAGCATTTGTAGGAAATATCGAGAAATAGAACCTGTAGCTCCCATCGTCCCCAAGGTCTCCTCCCTCAGATTTCTGATAGACCACCTTTGCTATAATCCGTTCGACAAAGCATTCGTTTAATAGATAATCTGGCCAGTCACTTACATGACCTTTAGACGTTTTGAAGGAAAAGGAATATTCATTACTCACTATACTAAAAGATTTTTCTATTTTCTCCAGCACAGGTAAACTATCCCTAAAATCAAAATCTCTTCTTTGCTCAATCCAAAATGTTATTGAGTTGCCTTGCTCGGGAATCCAAAAAGATATGTGACCTTGAGAACGAATATGAGCTTTACCTTTCGTCACCAAATCAGGACTATTAAATCTACCAGTTAAAGGTGCTTTCAAATTAGGCCATTGCCGGAAACCTAATGAAACAAAATGGTTTTGATAATAGTCCATTATTTTTGTTGCAGATAAATTGATTCCTTCTTTACTTCTAAAAACTACTGTAGACACAGCATATTCAAAATGTCCATCCTCTCCATAACGAAGCCTTCTTCCTTCACTGGTTCCATATTCCTCCATTCCTTCCATTACAGGAATCTCGTAAATAAATTTTGATAGTTCCTTATTAATTTCTGCCAAGCATAGTGAGCATGGAAAAAAGATTAATACTAGCAAGACTACTAAAAAACGTTTCATATTTATCTCCTTTTTTTTCAGTATACCAAATAAAAAACTCCCTGCAATTTATTATTACAGGGAGTTCGATACCTCCTTAGGGGTCACCTTAGAAAATTGTTGTAACTTCAATGATACCAACGCGGACAAAATGGGGTCGGTTCATCAACGGATTTCGAACCAGTTTATTGGAAATTGACCCTATTTTTCTATAATGTAGATTTAGAATTCATTAAAATGTTATAAAGTTTTTTATTCCCGGATATGTAATCATAACCAGCATAAACCCAAGCACAATCAACAAGATAATTAAAACAACTTTAGACAGTCTTCCGGAACGTAAAGAAGTACCCCCGAATTCCTTCAGAAATTGCTCTACGACATCTTTTCGCTCCTTACGCGCGCCTTTAGGCAAAGGTGGCGTGTGAGTGAAAAGTTTTCCTAAGGAGTTATTTAGCCGCATATGCACATTGACCGCCCAACCTAATGCTTCCAAAAGGACGCTCATATCCCTTTTACGTATTTTCAAGAAACCCATAATCATACCCGGCAATAAAAGAAAGATGGCTAATCCCGCTAAGGTAACCAGGATATGAACTGGTTTCACTTGGGAGAAAGACTTGGTAATATAAGCAAAGGATGATCCAAGAGCCGCGATAGCTACACTACCACCCAACAAGAGATCACGAGTCACGCCTGATGCGCTTGGGGCAGCAAAACTTGCCTCTAGCTTAGCTTGGCGGGATTTTGTGAATTTATCTATTTGCTTTTTTATAAAGTCCGTAAACTGCTGAAAAGGCGCTTTCACTGACTCCCAGAGACTAATAGGATTTTCTACGATATCTACTATCTGCGCATCCCACTCTTTGCCATCTATGGAAAAAAAGATTCCCCGTTTCCCAACGCGCAATCTACCCGCAGTACCAGAAGTTACGACAGCGACAATTTCAAATTTAATATCTTCTTCCTGGCGGCCTGTAACTTCCACATACAATAGATACATACAACTTTTTTCCGCGATTTTTTTGTGTGCCTGTCGATCAGGAACCCTCATTGTAAAAGTCATTTGCCTTCCATCAATGACTAACGTTCCCATTTCAAAAAGAGCGCGACGCCGGGGATTGTACAGATTGGAAAAACATACAAAATTATTTACCAACTCCATTAACCATCTCTGGTAAAGGATTAACTTCTCTAAATTATGTATCTGGTTCAAATCATCAGCCACAGCCAGATCTTCCGCGATAAGCTCACTCACCCGCGCCCCGTAGGATCCGTTAAGACATTCGCGCAGTCTATCCTCACCCAGCTGTTCAACTTTAGCTCCCTGTTTGTTTTTTAGCCACACCCGATATGAGGCAAAGACATTTTTTACAGTAGTCCACTGTTTTTTGGTAAGCTGTTTGACCGGTTTTCCGAGAGCGCGTTTTAAAACTTTATCCTTTAAATCAAACAGACGCTCAACATATAGGGAGTTAATCCTCATGCCAAAGTCCAAGATCCCTTCCGGGTTAGGCGCGGCCAATGGGGCATTCCTAACCCGATCTTCCATCACTGACTTATCCGTAAAATCGATCTCCTCAAGCTCTTTTTGGCGAAGCCGCATCTGAGCAACTGCCTTCTCATCGAACCCAACTATTGCGCACTGCGCAAAATATTGCTCGATCTTCTCTTCTAAGCTCATCATTAGCTCATAGGCCTGTGGTGTTTCGGTTCCCCAAGGCATAACCTCTGTGATATCTTTCCCTTTAGGAATTTCTCCTTCGGCTTTCCACGTAAGATATGATTCTGCCTCGTGAACAAACGCATTAAGCTGCTCTTGACTAATGCCCGACTTTCCGCTGGCATCAGAAACAGAACCAACAGTCTCCATAACTGAAGTAATAAATTGAGAGATATCAGCGTCGAATATACCTTCCGGAGAAATAATGCCATCACCATTATTCGCGGCATTGGACATAATGCTTTGAACATCCCGCACCTGTGCCAGATTAATCTTCTGCGCATCCGGCGCGTTGAGATTGGATAAAATAAACTCCGCGACTGATCGCAATTTTTGACCTTCAGAATGACTGGTATCGATATCACCCAAACATAGAACATCAGTGCCTTCGGATAAATGGCTGCGATTGGCAAGGAATCGAAACAGCCATACTAAAGCCGCTTTGATTTCATCAGTTCTAATGCGACCGTTTTTGTCCGTATCAACGTAAGAAGCCAATACGCGATCGAAATTGAGACTGTCGATTGGAACACTGGTAGCTGCCCAGCGCGTTTCATCAAGATTCTGGATTTTTTCTAAATCCTGAACATCCTGAATTCTCAGCTGATAGCTCCTGCCATAATTTTTAAATATCAATTGAGACATGAAGAAACCTCCTGGCCTACTTTCTTTACCCCGCCGAAAGAAAGCCACGTTCGTAAGATCGTGTTTGAAGGTATTGAATCAGCATCCCAAGCGTCTAAAGTAAATTTTTGGAAGAAAGAGGGTTGCTGTCGCCTTTCCCCTTTAGGCCCCTCCTCCACTAACCAACGAAAATAAGAACGCTAAAAAGATGGCCTGAATGATCCAGCCAATGATGCACACGCCAACGGCCCGCCCAGTGCTTTTATAATCAAGCGCCTGCCGCACGGCAATAACCATAGCGATCAGCATCCAAATTCCAGCCACAGTGAAGACTAGTTTAGTAAATATCGGAATTATTCCTAAAACTCGTATTAGACCCGGCGAACTGGAAAAGCCGATCGTTCTTAACAGTTCCCCGTGATCGGCCTTTGTTTGCGCTTCGGGAAGAAATTTAGT
>JAGLQN010000371.1 GCA_023136835.1 Candidatus Omnitrophota bacterium
GCAAGGGAAGACAAAACCACCACTCCCATCGCCTGGCCCATGGCCGTCTTATCAGCTTCCACCTCTTCATAAAGATTCACATCTAACTTTGCCGCGCGAATCATGCGTTCAGTAAATTTCGGCATAGCGCCTCCTTTCTAAATTATCCAATTCCATCCATCACCGTTTCCTATCCTATTTCTTTTTTGACTTTTGTTCCTGTTTTGATTGTTTCTGTTGACCTCTCTTTTCCTTATCCTTCTTACCTTTGTCTCCCATTGCCTACCTCCTTTTTAAATTTTGAATATCAATAAGACGATGACCTTCTCCTTGAAGTCCCCCGAGCGGATCAAATAACTTAACGCTTCATCCACATAACGATTCCACCAGCGGCAATCTTACGCCTTTGCTTGCTGGTTAAATCCAATCGTTCGGCCCTAATTTCCCTTTAATTAAGAAAAACTTTTTAATCCAACTCAGATAGCCAAGTAATAGTATTATTTATTTGCAATAACCTACACAATACTGGGGTCGGTGGCTAGACCAAGTTAGAACCTGTTTGCTCCAACCAACATAACCTGGTAATTACTTAAACGGTGTATTTTTATATACGTTCTGAGATGCTTCAACTAATTTCGGATTTTCAACAGCGACTCTTAATTGTAGAAGCCATATTACAGACAAGAAATCCTTTGCTTCCGAAACAGGCCCTTCTGGCCCTGTAAAGATTTCCAAAAACTGCTTAAATGTATCCTTTGCATATTCTCCTGCTTGCTTTGTCAGAACAATCTCGTTCAAAAACTCAACAATTTTTATAAACTCCCCGTGGTCTAACCACACTCCTTCACAATCAGCACATTTATCAATAATTATCTTTGATTTCCGATATGTTAAGGATTTCATTTTTTTGGAGCATTTAGGGCACTCTTTCCCTTCCGATGCCACGCTCAATTCTTCTGCATCTTTACCGAACGGGTCAAAGTCAAGCCACCTAATATCGTCATCTTTTTTATCTTTGGCTAATCGCAATTCTCCTCTATCAAACCATCGTCCTTTACATTTAGTGCACTCGTCAATTTTAACTCCATTGAAATCTATTGTTTCAAGAGTCCCTTCACAATCTGGACAATTCATAATTCCCTTCCTTTCTCTTAAAAGCGAAAATCGCTTAATATCTTTTTGATTTCCTCAATTTTATCGTCTAACTCACTTTCATCCTCGCCCATTTCATGTCCATAGCTAACAAAAATGACAGCATTATCGGAGGGAGTGTAATTATACACCCATATATCACGTGATTTATCGTATTCTTTTTCTTTTAAGATATATTCACCCCACGGTCTTCCTGCAACATTGAAAACCTGAGAAGAACTTTTTTCCATATTCTTAAACTTTACTTCACTATATAGTGTTTCACTTTTCAAATAGGCAAAATACTTGTTCCATATTTCATCATATAAATTGATTGATGCTGTATCGGTAATTCCAAGTTTGTCATAGGGAATAGAAAGCACCGAAACAATAAAAGATTTCTTGTTTAGAAAACCATAAAGAGCATACTTCGCAATCTCTTGCTGTCCACCAATAACTAAATAGCCCTTCGGACGTTCAAGAACTGAACCGTCCTGAAAATCTATTTTGGAACTTACTTGACGTGCAACCCACTCATAAACCTTGCCACCTTTTTCACTCTTAATAAAAGTGCCGATATTCTTAAACCAGACCGAACTCAATATAATCATCGCTATTAAAAGTCCAACGGCCGTTAAACACCCTAAACATCCTACCCCCTTCTTGACCGTCTCCCCTTCCGATGGAATAACCGCCTCCTTAACTCCCTTCAATCGGTTATATACATTTACAACAATCGCTACGCTAAAAGGCCAGTAAAAGAGATTGATTAAATAGACCCCAAAACCTTTTAGAGCAACGTTTATATCAAGTTTCCATACGAAAAGAAATAACAATCCCAATATGAAAAGAAAAAAGTTGAGAAGAACCACAGACCAAAAATGACCTTGTATCAAACTCTTACTTCTCTTGAAAGATTCAAAGAACGCCGTGTCTTCCAAGACAAGAACAATTCCGGCTAGCATAAAAATCGTTCCTAAATATATGCCTGGAATAAACAACAAAAGAAGACCGACTATGGAAATCAAAAATCCGACTGTTGACACCCAAAAATATCTCCATATCTTATTCCACGTGGTAACAAATGCGGTTTTTGTATTTATCTCTTGATTTGCATATCTCTTAGAAATTGCAGAAATAATAGCAACACTTGCCCATAACGTTAACAAAAATCCCCCCAAAGATATTATGAAACCGAACCATCCAAGAGATATCTTAAAAACAGATAGAAGGTGTTGGAATAGGCCAACGGCATATCCCACTAAAACAATTTGAATAGAAAGAATAAAATTATCCTTATAGAGGCGTAGAGACTCACTGAATATCGGAATAATCTGAATTGGCTTTTGATGATTGGCAGATTCTTGCATACTGTCTCCTTATGCAGTGGATAAAATTGACTTTACAAAAACATTGTAAAACATTATAAAACTGGGGTCGGTGGCTAGACCAAGTTAGAACCTGTTTGTTTGAGTCGGCCAACCTCAATTAAACTACAGGGCTATCCGCTTTATTCTCCCAATTCCAAGATATTGCGGAAAAAGCATGGTTAATCCGCTTGAAAAAGCACAACATGTTGTGATCACGAGAGTCAAGCGGATACCCCTATTAAACTATTTTAAATATAAGCACAGCTTTCTTGTGTTCGCGGATAAATTCAAATAAAGTGCTTGTTTTTAAATCCTCTACTTTTTCCCGAACTTTATCTCCTCCAAAATGCGCTGCTTCTTTGCCTCCAATGGCCAGATACTGATAACTGTGTTTTTTCAAGATCTGATGTAATTCTGACCTTCCCCAAATCAGCAAACAGTTAATAAAGAGGGAAAAGAGTGTTTTTCATGGGAATCAGGAGCGCATGACGTAACTTTAATTAGGTTATCCCTTTTTTGTTCCATTGTATCCCAAACAAAAACCCTCCGCAACTAATAAAGTCACAAAGGGTCTTTAAGGTTCGAAAGCCCGCATAGCTGTCTTGAAAAGGTTATTCCAACAAGTAACTGTTATCAAATGAGTTAAGGAACGTCTAATTTTCTTATTAATTTATAAACAGCCTACACTTAACCTGCCAGTTAATCCGCCGTGAAAAACAATACCTTTTTATGTCCCCTACCTTCATATAATTCCATAAAATGATTCGACATAATGATAAATTCCTCTAAAATAATACTTGTTCGGGTTTTTGTTTTCGCGTCCATCTTTTTCCTTAAATTACTTCTGCCCTATGATCAAACATTCTAAACCCTTAATCATCACAAATAATTCATGAAAGAATCCAGACTCATTCCTCAAGCGTCAAATATTGAAACCATCATCAATTCCATCAAATATGACCCTCAAGTTTACCATTGGTTTTCCTCCCTGATAATGCGCCCCAAGATTAAGAATGAATTGACGGATGACGATCCTACGTTAGCACGGTCATTTCATGTGAGCGGGACAACGCGCCTCCTTTATTATCTGTTCAGCGCGTTTGTCTTTACTTTTCTTTGGCTTTTCGCGAACACAAAAAATTATGTCTATCTAATTTGCGTTTTGTTATTTCTTATCCTTTGTATTGGATGTGTACGTAAAAATAAAAAAATTATCATACTCCTAAGCCGCAAGCTTTTAACAAAGACGTATCCCGGAAACACAATTTCCTCCAAAACCCTTTATCAAGTCGCGGAGATTTATAGCCGGATTTACGGCATCCCTTCTATGATTGATGTAATTTACCATTGGGACCACATATTACAAAAAACAATGATGGCCTACGCGCTAATCATCATAGCGAAAATCAATAATCTTAGCCTGTTAGAATTCGCCGGTTATTTCTTTATAACCTGGTTCACCGCTAACATAACAATTCGTTTAATGACGTTTTACAGAAAATTAAGATAAATGACATCGGCCCATAACAATTCATTTCGCCGTTCCATAAATCTCCTCAATGCAAATCTGGTTTTCGTGATTGCCGCCAGCTTTCTCGAGATTAACATGACAAATTGGGGTGTCCTTTTTATTCTTGCGCAGGCTGTGGTAAAAATTGTTTTTTACAGCGGCATGTATGGAATGTTTGTAGAGCTGGCTAGTGGGGAGTCTATTGTTACTAGCATTAACAAACTTAAATCGAACGCGAAAGATTATTGGAAACTATACACGCTGATAGTATTATTGCATTTTGTTATCTTTTTAATATTTTTTCTCTATCTCCCGTATATCCCCGCCTTAATGAAACTTATTCATTTATTTCTGACCATCTTCATTTCGGCACTTATTGTTATTGTCTTTGTTTCGAAAAAATATTTAAAGCCATTGGGCCTAGCCAAACGAAAGGTGATGGTCAAAGCCCGGGACGCCTTCATTCTCCTGCTCCTCTATTTAATACTGATAGCCTATAGTATCCTGCCGCTCATTACGGATATCCATGTCTCACGTTTTGTCATAATCTCATTATTCTTTCGCGCATATATTTCTTCGCTCTTTTTCCTTTATTTAGCCCATCTTGTCATAAATAATTATCCGGAGATTCGACAATCCTTTGCCTTTAAGAATGAGTTGTACTTAATAAATCCTATTGAAGGGGGAGGTGTCTTTTTCCACTGGGTTATGTATTTTATGCTTAGAGGACAGCCCCCGCCCGCGTGGATAACTATTTTAAAAGCTTTAACACCTGAGCGGTATCATATCCGAGTCTTCAACCGAGCTATTTGGCATCCCTGTTATTTTGCTTCAGGCAAATTAGTAGGAATCTCATGCTCCACAACAAATAACAGCCCTGAGGCCTATAAGCTGGCAAAGGAATTTAAAAAACGCGGTTCAACTGTCATTATGGGCGGATTGCATGTTCAGGCATTCCCACAAGAAGCTCTGGAATATTGTGATAGCGTCGTATTGGGCGAAGCTGAAGGGATATGGTCACAGGTTATCGAAGATTACGAAAATCATTGTCTTCAAAAAGAATATTATCCCCGGGAAGATGAGAGCGCCTATCAAAGAATCCACCAATATCAAAGGAATTTATCTTCAAACGTTATCCAAAGTTGTATTGAGACCACGCGAGGATGTAAATATAACTGTTATTTTTGTGCTTTGCGTAATATGAAATTATCCCATCACAGAAAGCCTGTATCAGAAGTCATAGACCTTGTAAAGCGTCTCGGGAAAAAAAATAAAACGTTTACATTTCTTGATAACAATCTTTATTCAGATCCCGAGTACTTGAGAGAACTTTTTCAGGCACTGAAACCTTTAAAAATTAAATGGCTTGCAGCCAGCACCCTTGAAATTGCCGAGGACGATACCCTGTTGTCTCTTGCTAAAGAATCTGGATGTTGTTTGCTATATCTGGGATATGAGATCGCGCCTGGGATGAAAGAACAAAAACAAGGAGGAAAACTCTCCATGGCTCAACAATATCTTGAATTATCACGTAAGATACAAAAAAAAGGCATACTCATTCGGGCCCATTACATTCTAGGTTTTGATTTTCAAGGGCTGAAATCATTTTGGGATTTATTTATATTTAATCTACGATTGCGGCCTTTGCTCCTGGCTTTATTTATTTTAACACCTTTGCCAGGCTCGCCTTTTTTTAATCATATTTTGCCCCAAAATCGCATTAAAACTCTGAATTGGCGCAATTATAATGTTGGGAACCTTGTCTTTAAATCTGAAAAAATACCTGCTTTCTTTCTGCGGCAACCATTTTATTCTTTTTATCTGCTTTTCATGTTTATCTTCACGACAAAATTCGGGTGGATTGTGGGCGTATTACTTGTATTAAATTGCGTGCTCATAATCGTTAACGTTTTTCCTTAACTTTCCTGTGTTTTACATCCCAAACAAAAACCCTCCGCAACTAATTAAGTCACGAAGAGCGACGAGCAGGGGTCACCCGTTCTTTATTTACCGATTTAAAATGAAACTTTAAATTGTCAAGGAATTTAGCAAAGCTAAATCCTTAATTTTGCATGATGATGTGAAAAATATTTGAATACTGGCTTTTTAATAGAAAAATCAATACCTGACTCTTCGTATACTCTCTCTAGAATATGCTTAATGATGGGCTCTAATTCTTCAGGCTTAACAGGCCCCTTCGGCAGAACACTAAAATCCAAATCCTCAGAAAAACGATAAGTATCAATATAACATTTCTTAAGTGACGTACCACCCTTAAATACCCATGACTTCTTAATCTCGTCTGATGTGCTAATTCCCCACAACACCCAGCCAATAACATAATCTTTTTCGATGGCATCTTCTCTTAAGCCCCATTCGGAAACCAAACCTTTTATTTCTTCATGGCTAATCAGCGCAAAAGCCAACAAACGTGGATTTAAAACTTGTCCAACCAAAATCCTTAATGCCCAAAGAACTGAAGAAATCATCCTTGGTTTTCTCAAGGAAATATCAACAACATATCACTTTAAGCCCGATGTTTGGGAACAGCTTCCAACGCAAGAACGCATCAAGATTATTCGTTCTCTTGTTAAGGTGATCGAATATGACGCCATTAATAAGAAGGTTAAGATTAAATTAAATGATGGAAGCAGACACAATTTTGATATTGACCTTAAGAGCAACAACAGACCCCGCAACCGTAGGAGTGACACGAGTGAAGAACCAAAACTTCGTCAACTTCTCCTTCTTGCTTATCAAGCCCAAGAGTTGATCCACAACAAGAAAGCAAAAAACCTCAAACAAATTTCTGAGTGGACCGGTATCAGCCACCAACGCTTAAATCAAATCATAACCCTTCTCTTACTATGCCCATCCATCCAGGAAGAAATCATCCTATCCTCTAGCAAACAACTCTTCAAGATCCCGGAATACAGCATTCGACAAATTATCAAAGAGCCCGATTGGGACAAACAGCCTGCCCTCTGGAAGAAACTTTCCCAATAATCCATCCACAAACTAATATATTCTAGTGATTTGCGCGCACAAACGAAGCTTGACAATCCCTCCAAAATACGCTATATTTTAACTGTTCATACAAATGAACATCTGTTCATATATGTGAACGAAAGGATTGGAATAATGAATGAAGAAATAATCTACTCAAAAAACACTCAGAAAGTATTGGCCTTTCTATGCGATCATTCAAACGAGTCGTTTTATAGCAACCAGATCGCGGAAAAAGTCAATCTTAGCAAGGGCGGCATTAGCCAAACTTTACGGTCATTAGCTAAGGAACATCTTTTAAAGTCAGAGAAAAAGGGTAAGATGTTGTTTTATCAAATTGAAGCTTCCTCCCCTATTATTAGACAATTCAAGGTGTTTCGTACTATAATATTACTTAATCCCCTTGTGAAGAAATTACAATCACTCTCAGAAAAGATCGTTCTTTTTGGAAGCTGCGCTGAAGGTATCAACACGGAAGATAGTGACATTGATTTATTAGTGATGAGCATCCAAAAGGATGCTATCGGTGATGTATTCAATAAATGTAAAAGTCGCCAAAGCATCCAGCTTATTCTAAAATCCCCGCAAGAGTATATAAGCTTAGAAAAAAAAGAACCTGTATTCTTCTCAGAAATTGATAAAGGCATTCCACTGTGGCAAAAAACTTAAATGATAATGATTTCAAAGATTGCTTGAAGCGAGGCAAGATAAAGAAATTTAGCAAAGCTAAAGCACTTATCCCGAAGGAGCTTGATAGCGCAAAGAGTGATTTAAAGACGGCAAAAGACAGCCTTAAACGAAAAAATTACAAGTGGGCAACTGTCCAAGCGTACTACTCGATGTTTCACACAGCACGCGCCCTCATCTATTCCAAAGGCTATCGGGAACATAGTCATTACTGTTTAATCGTATCTCTTAAGGCTTTATTTGTTGCTGAAAAACTCCTCGATATCCGATTAGTCGAGGCCATGCAAATGGCCAAGACGCTTCGGGAAAACGCGGATTATGCCAGTGAATTTTCTAAATCAAGCGCGGAAGTATTAGTTGAAAAGGCTCAGTTATTCTTGAAGAAAGCTGAAGAAATTCTGCGGACCTAATTCCTTACCCCCTCAATAATCCATCCATAAACTAAGAGTCTTATCCAAGAAATATTGGCGCATTATTGGCTGTTTTAGTTTATGCCATTATCCACATTTAGCATAAATCCTAAAATGAACAAGTGCCCATAAACTACGGACCATAAACTAAACCGAAGATCTGAGAGTATTCGCCGAATTTTCTGATTCATTCTCTCAAATTGCATATCCCGCACCACATCGTCCACTCAAACCGGCTGACATCGGTGGATTAAATTCAGAGGAATTTCTGCATGATAAACTGGTCAGCCAGCGTAAACCTCTGAAACTATTAAGGAAGAATATTAGGATTGCGTAGAAATAATAACATCCAGAATATTTTCTATATCGAAAGGGCTAATACAACCAC
>JAGLQN010000372.1 GCA_023136835.1 Candidatus Omnitrophota bacterium
CGGAAAAGACACCTGGATTTGAAGCTGTGTTCGCAATTGCAGGATTGCTGGCTGTAATGTACTTGATCAAAAAGAAATAAAAACACCGGAAAAACTTGATTAAAAACTCTTTTCTCTTTTTTCTTGATGTTTTCAAATAAGATAGGTATACTAAAATGAAAGAATCAAATAAAGATATTTGGGAAACTGAATTAGACGCCATTTGTGTCACGACCAATGGTGTTGTTACTAAGAATGGTCTTGTAATGGGCAAAGGTTTTGCATTGCAAGTATCTGAGCGATTTCCGGGGATTGCAAAGTTCTTCGGTAAATGTGTTCAGCATCAGGGCAACGTTCCACACCTCTATCGTAATTATCCCTTAATCAAGGAATCATATATCATATCCTTGCCAACAAAGCACCACTGGAGAGACCCTGCGGATATCATACTGATAGAGATGTCCATTAAACTACTCGTTAAAATCGCAGATGATCATTTGCATTTAAAACGAATAGGTATGACAAGACCTGGGTGTGGAAGTGGAGGGCTCGACTGGAACTCAGTAAAACCAGTCATAGAACCGTTACTGGACGATAGATTTATAGTATTCAAAAAGGAGGTATAACATGAGTGAACTGGAAGATCAAATTAGCATACTGAGAAGCAAAGTAGAGACCGATGAAGCCAAGATTAGTGAACTTAAGTCTGGCTTATGGCAAAATAAGAAAGACTTAAAAAAATTGGAAGACGCTCTTGCGATAGTATTAGGCACCGAAAAGAAAGAAAAACCTGATGATACAGCACCACCGGGATTAAACAGCATAATTTAATTGTCTTTTTAATCCTTAGATTCTTTTTTTACGTTTATAACTTTTTTTATTTCTATACTAAGTATAGATCCTTCTTCTATCTCCAAAACCTTTCTCACAGCTTCAGGGATTGTTACAAGTCCTCGTTTTTTAACTTCTACTACAGTTTCCATTCATCCCTTATATTAGCCCGTTCATATTTAAACGTTTTCATACTGACTGTCTCGATTTAAATCAGTTATAATCTGTTTGAATTGTTTACAATCAGTATGAATCAGTATGAATCGAATTTTCATAAGAAGATTTATATAGTATAGAGTACTTCTAAGGGTTAGTATTCTTTGACATCTGTTTTCTGGGCTCCATGGTGGGTGTCTCATACCACCCACCGGGAGAATTAAATCTTTGTCTTTGCATATAAGAAAAAAATCAATAAACAGTAACGGTTAAAAACATTTAAATACGATTAAGTCTATCAATAGACCGATGAATACACACGACTTTTTAGTCACTTATCGGGATTATGAAGTTGTAAACAACACAGTGATCTTCAGACTGTTTGGCAGGGATATACTTGGCAATAGAGTTGTCCATCACGTATCAGGAGCCAAACCTTACTTATATATCCCAATGGGAACCCCTATTTTACCTGATCCAAGAATAATTTCTGTGTTACCTGCTGGAGTCCCTTCTCTTCATAAGGAAAGCCTTCAACAAATTTTCGTTACCAAACCCGGTGATGTAGCAGGAAGAAATGAAGACATTATGTACATCAAAGATATGTACAAATCAACATTTGAAGCTGATGTTCTATTCGAAAACCGTGTCGCAATCGATCACAACCTCAATGGGATAATGAACTGTCCGAACAAGATATTTTTAAACCTCAGTGATTTACAACAATCTGAAGACAGCACACCAATCCCTACCAGAAAAATGATTTTTGATATTGAAAATCGTGACGATGGCACAATAGAAGATGCCAAAAAAGGCGAAAAGGAAATTTACATCATCACTGTTTTCGACTCAAAAAATAACACTTACCACGTTTTTTCATCTTATTCTCACACTGAATTAGAAGAGGGACAGATAAAATCAATTATTGAAGGTCATTGGATAAACAACAAACATTTTCCAGAATATGCATATCCCATTCTCGAATTCCACTATTTCGATGGCGAAGTTAACATGCTCAACGGGGTTATAAGATTTATTGAAATGAACCCGCCGGATATTCTTTCAGGTTATAATACTAATGGTTATGATATCCCCACTTTCTGTTTTCGCTGTAAGAATTTAGAAATCAAATACACTCGCCTATCAGAAGTTGGTAAAGTATACCCGAACAAACCATTGATAGGAGGTGTGGCGTGTATGGATATCCAGACATTGTATCAGGGATATCAACAGGGCACAGTACGATACCCTTCACTTAATTATGTATCTGGTGTGGAATTAGATACAGCAAAATTACCAAGACTTCCAATCCTCGAACTTTATCAAACTGACAGAGTAACGCTAACAGCATACAACATTATAGATGTTCAACTTACGGTTGGAATCAATGAAAAACATTCTTTAATCGATTATTATAACGAACTTTCAGTCACTTCTCACGCTTCATTTGAAGAACAATCAAGATCAAATCTAATTGATAATCTCTTGCTGAGAGAAGTTTCCGGTGAGATGATACTGCCCACACGCCCTGAACACAGCATCGTTACCGGTGCTAAGCAAATGCGTGGTGGAATTGTTTATCAGTCCACCCCAGGGTTACACGATAATGTAGTAGTGCTTGATTTTGCAGGCATGTATCCTTCAATCATAATCGCTCTTAACATATCGCCTGATACCAAAGATCGTAATGGAGATGTAGTAGCTGCTAATGGCATCCGATTTGCTTCTAAGCCAGTTGGGATTATACCCAGGATTTTAAAGAAACTCAAAGTCAAGCGTAAAGTTTACAAGAAACTAAAGAGAGAAGCGGAATCCAAAGGCATTGAAGAAGAACAAAGTCTTGGAAAGACAACCGAAGTCACAAAGTCCTTGATTAAGCAGTATGACCTTAAGCAGTATGCAATAAAGGTTCTAATGAATGCTTTCTATGGAGTAATGGGATACAAGCGATTCCGACTCGCTGACGTTGAGATGGGAGATGCCATCACTTCTACAGGCCAGAAATTATCAACTTCATGTAAATTGTATGTCGAAACCACAAAAATGATTTTTGAAGGAAAAGAAATAGAAATCGAAGTTATTTATGGCGATACAGACAGTCTTTTCATCAAAGTTAAAGGAGAATATACCCCAGAACAGCTCAAAACAATTGCAGGAATGATGACAAAAGGTGTCAACGAAGAAATAGACAAATTGATGAGAGAGCTTTTCAATGTCACCGAACACGATGTCGAAATCGAAGAGGATAAGATTTTCAGATCGCTCTTCCAAGTTCCTTCTAAGAAAGGTGAAGGTGCTAAAAAGAGATATGCAGGGATTGTTTACCAATTCGACGAAAACGGAAAGCATGTGGGTGAAAAAGAAGTAGTGAAAGGCTTCCAAATGGTGAAAGCTGACAGCACCAAATTGACAAAAGATGTACAGCAACATCTACTTTTCGAGATGATTCTAAAAGGTGCCAAAAAAGAAGAAATTAGAGAATACCTACTCGGAATCAAAAAGCAATTCGATGAAGATAAAATACCACTTCAAGACCTTTCACTTAGGGCACCACTCAAGAAAGACATCAAAGAATACGGCAATCTCCCACAAATCAATGGCATTAGAAACGCAATAATGTACTTAAAGCGAGATATTCAAGTGGGATATGTCGGTTCTTACTACAAAGTTTCAGAATCCCCATTCAATCTCCCCGCACATGATGTTATCGTTCTCGACTTCGATGAACCCCTTCCAGAGGGATACAAGATCGATAAAGTGTTCGCATGGGAAAGAGCAGTCTACAAGCCTGTGACTACAATACTCGAAGGATACAGTTTATCCTGGGATTACATCAAGACAGGCAAGATGAACAAGAAGTTATCTAAGATATTCAAGTTCTCTGATGGCAGTAAAAGAGAGAAACATACATGCAAAGCAAAAGAAAAATTAGATTCTGATGCTGAACCCAGAGAATCGTTCCCGGACGAAAAACCACCCCAAGTTAAAAGAGTTCCTGAGAAAGTGCCTGACATAATGACAGTAGAAGGTGTGGACTATAACTTGAAAATAGCGTTCACATCTCAAGCGGATGCTCAGGAACATGAAATAATACTTACAGACAATTTGGTTGACTTCAAGATGTTTAAAATTAATGATGCATTCATATTCTATGAAAAAGTGTTGCCGAAAGGGGCACTATCCAATTTCATGAAGATTAAATGTTGAAAATTCAGATTGATAAATCTTAAGTATCATTAAAATCATTTATTGTTTGATATCACATGACAATGAACAAATCCCTTGGTGCCCTTCTCATATTGGTTTCAATTCTAATGGTTACTATGTCATTTGGACATCAATATGTAGAAGAATTAAGCGCAGCTTCTGCACTCACCGTAGAACAGACTGATTTTGAAGTGACACCGGGTTCCAGAG
>JAGLQN010000373.1 GCA_023136835.1 Candidatus Omnitrophota bacterium
GTACCACCCTCACAAGTTATTTCCAAATTACTAATTTTTATATGATCAGATTCTCCATATACCCAAACTGATGCCTTAGATTGGGATGTGTCGTCATTTATAACCTTGATTCCATACTCCAAACCTGCATCATTGTTACCCCCCAGATCAATATACTTACAATTTGATATACTCAGACAACCCCGGTCACTTATTCCATCAATTTCAACTTGGGTACTTGGGGTTGTTTTTTCATTTGTGATAGTAATATAATTACCATTTCCATTAAAGTTCTGAAACTTTAGTCCGCCTCTATTTCCGGCCCTGATGACTATAGTATCATTGGCAGTGTATTGACTACCATCCACGACTGTTGTATTTAATTCAACGTAATATATTGCCATTTAGATCAATTCCTTTTTATATTTTATTTAATATTATTGTTGGTTCGGTGCATTTATCTGGGAAGTATTCTCCGATTATCTTATCAATGTAAATTTGTATATTTTCTATCATTTTTTACGTAGTATCAGCATTGCCAATCCCATAAGGCCAAACCCGCCTAGTATTATGTAGGTATTGATTGTTGATTCGTCTGAAGGTACCTTGTCAGGGATTTTGCAGTTAATTGAATCCTGTTGAAGTAACTGGTTCGCCACGCAGGTACCAGTATTAGGGTCACAGCTCTGGGACCATAAATCATTGCCCACACAGATATTACCGCACACCACACCCTCACAGAGTTCGCAGGTGGTAGAGTTACTCTCGATTAACTGGTCGGGGACGCAGGAACCATCAACGCATTTCCGGGACCACAAATCATTACCTATGCAAACATTATCGCAGACAACACCTTCACAGGGATCATAACCGCAGGAAATGGAGTTACTCTCGATTAACTGGTCAGGGACACAGGAACCATCAACGCATTTCTGGGACCAAAGATCATTACCGATGCAGATATTATCGCAGACCACACCCTCACAGGGGTCATACCCGCAGGCTACTGAGTTACTCTCGATTAACTGGTCGGGGACGCAGGAACCACCCTCGCATTTCTGGGACCACAAATCTTTACCTATGCAGATATTATCGCAGACTACACCCTCACAAGGGTCAGAAACATCTGTATATTCAACTGCACCAATATCAGGAGCACTTCCTTGTGGTATTGGTGTGCCAAAAAAATCATGTGTCATACCATCAATGGGTATTCCTTTATCTATCGCTGGTGAATCTGGTTGCAACATAAAATCTTCAGGTATAAGTTCTCCTACAATTAAATTATTCCAACCAGTCGTTTTTATAAGTTTAGGGAGAGCATAAACATCATTTAACCCTTTAACTTTATCAATAGGTTCGTTAGACCAAAGATTATTAGAAAAAGTTATACCAGATCCCTTATAATTATTTAATGCCTGTACGCCTCCATCGGGTAAATAGAAAATATTATTTTCTATATAACAATTCTCAAATTCACAATTTGGATCTGCCTGATTTACATATAAATTACGACTGATAGAGTTAACAACAGTGTTATTATAGACCTCAATGTTTTTTAAATTGGAATATAAACCATTTATTCGGTAGTTTGAACCTAAGACAATTCCTCTGAAACAATTAGCTATTAGGTTAAAATAAACTTTATTATTAGAACAATATGGTATTTCTGTATTGCTCTCATCGTTAATACCTATGCCGTCGGATTCTCCCCATACAAGATTTTTTCTTACAATAGAGTTCGCTGCCTGGCTTACATAAATATTACAGTTGTTATTTAAATAAACTAAATTATCTTCTATAATACAACCATCTATCCGGTAGTAGAGACCTATTCCCTCCCCATGGTTATGGTATACTTTGTTTTTTCTGATTGTAATATCATTGGAATCTCTAACTATGGCCAGAGAAGCAGGCCAATCTGTTCCAGGAGACTCAAATTGCTTTCTGCCTGTATCAGTGATATCACAACCTTCAATTGTTCCATAATTAGTAGTGTGATATCGTATGCCAGCATTATATGCTTTATTCGATTCAACATTTGTTACATCAATGTAAGTACTTCCATAAACATTTAAATGATGTCCCAATGAGTTAATTAATCTTATGTTTTCGATGGTTACATAATTTCTATTTGGAACCATTATTAATGCTAAATTTTGGGATGATGGAAAAACATATTTACCATCAAACATCGGCTTATTCCCATTCACCCCAATAATCCCACCCCCATAATACGCCCCAATCACAACTCTGTTATTCGCTGTTCCACTCCAATCAACAACAAGCGTTTGTTTTTCCCAAGTCCCCCCACATTTGAAAAACACATTATCTCCTGTTTTAAATGTGAATTTGTTGACTTGTCCAATTGTTGCCCAAGCCTGTGCATCGCTCAAGCCTGTGTTGCTATTTTCACCTCCATTTTTAACATAATAATTAGTCGTCTAATTCACCCCATTTTCTTTAATATCACCATCAACCCCATACATTGGTCAGGGAAGCATTCTCCGATTACCATATCAATGTAAACTTGATGATTAGGGTACTGTTTGTTATCCGGGACATATTTGCCAAGTATCTGACGGGCCCGGATGAAAAACGGGTTCATGTTTGGTGAATTGCCTATAATACTGTTTATTGTAAATTTGCCCTTGACAAGCTGGGTTATTGAACGGAGTGTATAGTGCCGAATATGCTCTACACTCATCTGGTGATTTTGGTTATATACAATCTGCTGATGTTGATTAATGACGTTGTCAATGCAGTTGAAATTGGGAATGGTAAGTATCATGGTTCCGTTTGATTTCAGGATACGGTGACATTCTTCAATTACAGTATGTGGATTGAAAAGGTGTTCGAGTAGTTCTGAGCAGACTATGCCGTCAAAGCTCTGGTCATTGAATGGATATGGTGCTTTTTCGGCATTGTGAATGATATCAACATTGCCGGATTTGTCGTCTGCAATATCCATCTGGATAATATCAAATAAGGATGAGGCATTACCTGAGATTTTTAGGTTAACATCATTACTTAAATATTTTTTAAGGTACCCATCACCACTGCCTAGATCTAAGACTTTGCCTTGTTTGATGTGCGTCCTGCAGGCATCAATAATATTGGATATCCTACTATCGTGGTGCAGAAGGTCCGCTCCTTTATAATCTGAGCCTTTATTATAATGCTGTTGTGGTGATTCACCTGCAGCTAAGATGTTAGAGGTTTTTGGCACGTCCTGCCCGGGTTTCGCTGGTGGGTGTCTGGTTGGGGCAGGTATTGTGATTGGGGGTGTCCCTATCTGGGGCAAGATAAGTTTTACATTCTGTTCAGTTCCGAATGGTAATATTTTTCCTCCCGTGTCGAAATTCACATGTATTATTGGAGAATCTATGGTTACATAGATTTTAGCACCTACTG
>JAGLQN010000374.1 GCA_023136835.1 Candidatus Omnitrophota bacterium
GAGACTACGATCTTTTTCCGCAATGTCATTTCCTCTGACAAAGCTTTAAGCCCGGAAAGATGCCGTTCCGTCACCATTTCTGTCGCTTTTACCTCAATGGCGATGTCATTCCCTATGAGAAAGTCGACTTCATATCCGGACTTTGAACGCCAGAAATAAAGCGGGCGGGTGTCTTGCCTATATGATAAATACGCTTTGAGCTCGGTAAAAATAAAGTGTTCCAAAGTTTTTCCGAATAATTCCGTCTTCGGCCGGATTTCTTTTCGGCCGGCTAATACATTACAAACCCCCACATCAAAAAAATAAAATTTGGCTATAAAGGGGACTATAAAGGGGACAGCGACCTTTTTTCCCTGGGGTGACAAACAAAAAAAGGTCGCTGTCTCTTTTATCCTTTCGCGTATCTTTTCACTTTTGAACAATTCTTTTTAGGGATTTTGGGACCGTAAACTGAACTACTTGCCCTTCCCCCAAAACAGCCAGCCAAAACAGCGTACAGCGTGATAATACGCCCGCGCGAACCTGAATTGATCCCGCCTTAAAATCAGATAAAACTCACGGTCAACTTCTTCGCGGGCGATAAATGTTTTGACATCCTTACTGAATTGATAAAAAACATCATGAACCACTGACGCGTAATAGGTTTTGCTTTTTCCTGTTTTGTCGTTTAAAACCCCTTCAAGTGTCCCCACATACACATCCTTAAGCTTTACCTTAGGGCTGCAACCATCCCAAGCGTAGCCCTTTTTATTTGAACCCTTGACCGTAATGACACCGTTTTTCTCTAACTTAAACCACTCATTTTCAAACGCGCGTTTCTTTATTCGTGATTTATAAACATAATCTTCTTCCACGCGGTATAAATAAACGCCCATATTTATTTCCTCTTAGATTCTTCGCCCGCCTTCGGCGGACTCAGAATGACAAAAACAAAGGTGACACTTGCTGATTTGCTGTTTCAAGCGCGGATCGCTTCATTTCATTTGTAATGAAGCCCGGTCGCGGACACCTTTAATCCTTACTGTCCCTGATCACGATTTGGTCATCCTTCAATTCT
>JAGLQN010000375.1 GCA_023136835.1 Candidatus Omnitrophota bacterium
CCCTTCGGGCTTTATAAAAAAGGCCCGGTATAACTATCGGGCCCTTTTTATATAAACTGTTTATGCCTTTACGACATTTTTAGCCTGTTCACCTTTCGGTCCTTGCGTGATCTCAAACTCAACCGGTTCGCCCTCTTCTAAAGACTTGTATCCGTCGCCTTGAATCTCACTATGATGAACAAACACATCATCACCTGATTCCGGTGAAATAAAACCAAAACCTTTTTGGTTGTTAAACCATTTTACTGTTCCTTTTACCATTACGCTTTCCTCCTTTCAAAAATTTGAGTAAACAACTACACAATAAAAAGTAAAAAACCGCAAGATAAATACTTCTACCATGCGGTCTAAGATTTCTACCTCTCTGATTTACTCAAACGCAAGTATGCCTTATTTCTTCCGTTTTGTCAAATAATAATTAGGTCATTAGAGAACAGCCCCCTTGTTAACATTTATAGATCAATTTGCCAACAGCGGTGAACCTGTTTATTGCGATAGTCTTCCGGAACCGTTTTTGAAGTCAGCTCTTTGATCCGTTTTGTTTTAAGGCGGTTGAGTTTCGGGTCAAAGCGCTGATGGTTCACAGAAAAGATCACAGTCGATCCTTCCTCCATCACCGTAAAAACTTTCTCTAAGAGCCCAACATGATGGCGGTTAATATCAAAGGAACTCTTGCCCATGCGCTGTGAGAATGACGGAGGATCGACAAAAGCCAATGTAAATCTGCGCTTCTTTTTGTTCAAGAAATCAATGTATTTCTCCGTGTCACAACGCGCGAATGTATACGCCGGATTCTTTATTTTGTTCAACTTAAAATTATCCTTAGCCCAATCGATATAGACCGACGACCTGTCGACGGTCACAATGGATTTTGCTCCTCCTCGGGCGGCCGCGCAGCTGAAGGCTCCGGTATACGCGTAAAGGTTAAGGAAATCTTGGCCCTTTGCCATTTTGCCCACGAGAACGCGCGTGTCGCGATGGTCAGAAAATAATCCCGTATCAAGAGAGGCGGTTAAGTTCACCCAGAATTTCAAGTCGCGTTCGGATACAGCAAAGCGTTTGCCTTTACTTTTTGTGGGCTTATAACGCGTGCCTGTTTTGCTTTGTGTCTGCCGCTGTTTTAAAAATATTTTGTCTCTCGGAATATTAAGGGCCTCTCCCGCGGCTTGCGCCATGAACGGAAGCCACTTTGGGCCCGTTTGAAGACGGATATATTCGCCGATCACAAGATGGCCTTGATACCAATCGACAACCGCGCGAACCTCAGGGATATCGCGGTCATAAAGACGGAAAACATCAATATGGGAACGCTTAAAACGGCGCGCCAAATGCCTATAGCGATTCTTAAGACGATTAGCGAATATCTCAGCGTGATGCTCCGCCTTCACATCCGTAACATAATTCTTCGGCTTTTTCATAATTGTCCCAGAGGCTTATCTCCTGTTATCTCATTATTTTTTCATACCGGAACCGGGAGGGTTATTCTTGATGCTCTCTTCGACGTGCTCTGAACCATTAGAGATCCATCCGCCTACAGCCTGGATATCATCTCCAATACCTTTAATAGTACTGCAACCGGCTAATGAAACAACAAATGCAAAAACCAGAACGTTTAAAATAACTTTTTTCATTGTGCCTCCTTTCTTGAAATGCATTTTTAATATTAGGGTGTTCCAGTGGCTATCCCCCGTTCATAACGATCATCAGTTTAGCAAAAAATAAGGGCTGGGTCAAAAATTAGCGGTTTGATGGAAACAAGGTATAAAAAAGGGGCAGGGTTTTTTGCCCCGGCCCTTTTAATCAACTGCAATTATTTCTTTTTTCCTATAAGATAATAAAGAATTAAACCTGCAATTGGAAGAACAAGGATCAGAACGATCCAAAGAGCTTTTTGTGGTTTAAGAACCTTTTTCTTTTTTGGCTTCTAATGGTTCGGCCTTGTCTTTACCCAAAACTTTTTTCAGGAACCGAAACATCTTTTTCAAGAACCAAATAGAAAATAGAATAAATAAAATAACTAAAACGCTGGCAATTACAGGATGTTTAAAGATCAAATAGATCGCGCCTAAAACTCCAATATCTTCCGTGACGCTCGCCACCGAATTGCTGATCGGCTCCGGTGACGTATTGATCACCGCCCGTGAAGTTGCTTTAGTCAAGTGGGCGTCAAGCGCGATAGAACCGGTTAAAAGCGCGATCGGATATTGAACGGCCGGGCCAACATCCGCCATCGCCATATAACCTAAAGCCATGCCGCCCGCCGGGCGAATAAACGTGTGAACACTATCCCAAGCAGAATCCACATAAGGGATCTTGTCGGCAAAGAATTCAACCGCATATAAGAGAAGGGCCGCCCCGATCACCAAAGGATTAGCCAGAGACTCCATGTTCCCGGGAAGCGTCACCCATCCCATCCGATGCCCGATCCCTAATCCTGCGGTTGTCAAATAAAGATTGATCCCGGAAGCCCAAGACCCGCCCATCAAAATTCCTAAAGAATTGAGTACTTCCAAATTAAGACTCCTTTATTGATAACATATTATTCACAGAAAATCACACATATATTATTTTACATTCAAAAATTCAGTGAACAAGAGAAAATGAGAAAAATGAGAAAAAGCCAAACTAATCAAAATTATTTACTAAAT
>JAGLQN010000376.1 GCA_023136835.1 Candidatus Omnitrophota bacterium
CAAAAAAAGGCCGCCTTTCTTCAAAAGACGGCCTCTTTATTATTACAATATTCTAATTCAGCATCATTTTGGCTCACAAGAATAGCATGTCAATGGTAAGGTCTTTCGCGATTCGTAGAAAAGGATCAACCCGATCTCCTCACAGATCTCTCCTTCCTGGCACGAAGAACAATCCCGAAGATAATCATTTTGCAAACAATCCATGCTTCCCGGCTTTGAAGAACAGCTAAAACACGTCTCTCCATTCTCAGCTTTCTGAGCCTCAGCACAATCGGTACATTTATATTCGCATTCTAAAGCGCTCAGGAGCCCTAACTGTCCGCAAGCCCGCGATTTTTCTTCGCAGCTATAGCATATCTTTCCTTCTTTTGTCCGACGGCCTTCAACGCATTTCTTCCCTGAAACCTCATCGCATAAACGGCAGCCTTCCGTGTCAAGCAGTCCGAGATCCTTGCATTGCTCAGGCTTATCAACGCATTGATAGCACTGCTTGCCCTCTTTAGTGGATTTCTCCGCGATGCATTCTTTTTTCGGGTCACTCGAGCATACCTTGCATTCTTGCTCGTTCATGAGGCCAAGCTCATTGCATTTCTGAGGCTTATCTTGACACTTATAGCACTGCTTCCCTTCTTTCGTCTTTCGATCCGCAAGACATTCTTTCTTCGGATTCGACGCGCATTGCGCGCATCCTTCCTGATCAAGAAGTCTTAATTCAACGCATTCCTGCGGTTTATCCTCGCAGCGATAACATTGTTTACCTTCCTTTGTCTTCTTATCCGCCGCACACAGTTTCTTCGGATCAGACGCGCATTGAGCGCACTCTTTCTGATCAAGAAGATTTAACTCGACGCATTCTTGCGGCTTATCCTCACAGCGATAGCATGGCTCCCCTTGTTTGGTCTTTTTGACAGCAACACATTGCTTCTTCGGATCTGACGAGCACGCGGAACATTCTTTCTCATCGATAAGTTTGAAATCAGCGCATCTCTCGGGTTTCTCTTGACATTTGTAACATGGTTTACCTTCTTTGGTCTTTTGATCCGCGACACATTCCTTTTTCGGATCAGCCGCGCAAGAAGCACAATCCTGTTCGTTCATCAGATTAAGTTCAGCGCACTTCTGTGTTTTGACCTGGCAGCGATAACATGGCTTGCCTTCTTTCGTTTTTTGATCCGCGACACATTCTTTCTTCGGATCAGACGAGCATTGAGCGCACTCTTTCTGATCAAGAAGATTTAACTCGACGCATTCTTGCGGCTTATCCTCACAGCGATAGCATGGCTCCCCTTGTTTGGTCTTTTTGACAGCAACACATTGCGT
>JAGLQN010000377.1 GCA_023136835.1 Candidatus Omnitrophota bacterium
GCTTTTCTTGACACTTATAACATGTCCTACCTTCCTTCGTCTTTTGATCCGCGACACATTCCTTTTTCGGATCAGAGGCACACTTATTACATTCTTTCTCATCGAGAAGATCTAACTCACTACACTCTTGCGGTTTATCCTTACACTTATAACACTGTTTCCCTTCTTTTGTTTTTCTATCCGCAATACATTCTTTTTTCGGGTCTGACGCGCATTGGGCGCATTCTTTCTTGTCTAAAATCCCCAATTCACTACATTCCTGCGGCTTATCCTGGCATTGGTAGCATTGCTTACCCTCTTTTGTTTTCTTACCCTTAACACATTGTTTCTTCGGATCAGACACGCATTGAGCGCATTTTTCCTGATCGATCAGTTTTAAGTCGCCGCACTCCTGCGGTTTATCCTCGCAGCGATAGCATTGTTTCCCTTCTTTTGTCTTTTTGGCAACAACACATTGTTTCTTAGGATCAGACGCGCATGTGGCACATTCTTTTTGATCAAGAAGGTTTAGTTCAACACACTCCTGCGGCTTATCCTGGCATTGATAACATATCTTGCCTTCTCTAGTTCTCTTATCAGCGACGCATTCCTTCTTTGGATCAGAAACACATTTCGCGCATTCTTTTTGATCAAGAAGGTTTAGTTCAACACATTCCTGCGGCTTATCCTTACACTTATAACACTGTTTACCTTCTTTTGTTTTTCTATCCGAAACACATTCTTTCTTCGGATCTGACGCGCATTGGGCGCATTCTTTCTTGTCTAAAATCCCCAATTCACTACATTCCTGCGGTTTATCCTCACAGCGATAACATTGCTTGCCTTGCTTTGTTTTCTTTGCGGCCACACATTGTTTCTTCGGGTTCGCTGTGCAAGAAGCACATTCTTTCTCATCAAGAAAGTTTATCTCCTTACATTCTTGGGGCTTCTCGCGGCAGGTAAAACATTGCGCTCCTTCTTTGGTCTTTTTACTGGGAACACATTGCTTTTTCGGGTCGGCATCACAGCTATAACAATTTTTCGGATCCAAGGCCCCTATTTCATCGCATCTCTCAGGACGGTCGAGGCATTGGAAACACTGTTGGCTGGTTAAGGCTTTAACATTATGGCATTCTTTGCCCGGCTCTTTCGAACATTTCTCGCAACCTTCAAAATCGATAAATCCAAGGTCCTTACATTCCTGGATTTTATCAACACACTCGTAACACTCTTTTCCTTCTCGTGTTTTCTTCCCCTTTAAACACTCTTTTTTGGGGTCTTCGGCGCAACCCATACAAACGCCCCGGTCCATCTGGGCAATATCTTCACATGTTTGGGGCTTATCAACACATTGATAACATTTACGTCCTCCCTTTGTCCGGGTCACAAGAAGACACTCTTTACTCACATCACGCTCACATTGGCGACATTCCCGCGGCTTCAAATAGCCCAGGTCAGCACACTCTTCCGGCTTATCTATACACTCATAACATTGCACCCCTTTTTCTGTTATTGTCGCAGGAACGCATTCGAGGCTCTTATGCTTGCGGCATGGCCCGCACTCTTCCTCACCTAAAAGCCCTAACCGCACACACGGCGGCTTATATTGAACACATTTGTAACAAGGAGTCCCTTCTTTTGTCTGTCCCGAAGGAACACATTGAGCTTTCGATACTTCCTCACATAATTGACATCCCCTGCGGTCAAGCTTCCTGAGGTCCTTGCATTCTTCCTGTTTGGTAACACACTCATAGCATTGCAAGCCTTCAGAAGACTGCATGGCCACAGAACAAACACTATTGGGAACCCTGGCACATTGGTCGCATTCATTCTTCTGTATTAGACCAAAATCCCGGCAATTTTTCTGATAGCTTAAATAGTTTTGTGCCTGTGTATTTATAACCTGTGGCGGGACAACAGCTTTAGGAATGGGTGTCTCAACGCGAAGCGGTGTTTCTTCCTTCTTCTCCGATTTTGAACCACAGCCACTAACAAGAGATACCGATAGGACCAAGCCGAGCAGAAGGATTTTATTAGGCTTATAATTCATTTTGCTTAACCAGTTGAACTATATCGCTTTAGATTGCTAAAGAAATATTATATGATTATTCGCAAAGCACGTCAACCTTAATTCTTATTATGATAAATATGAGAAATTTGCAGTAATCGTCTCATCCTGTCTAGGACAAGAGAACCTTTACCTTCCCAGAAATAACCTTACCTCATAATTTCAGTCTACTGATCGATTTAAAATCGTATCACGGTGGGGGAAACGGCCAAACTGGATAACAGTATCATGGTGCTCTTGGGCGTATTTCAAAGTATACTCATAATAATATGTGTTAGCCGGATTTTTGGCCTTTGACTCCTCAACAAGACCCGTAAAACATTTGACCGATAATTTCTGCAGGGTCGAATCCTCAAAATGCATCAACGGCATATACAAAAAAGTTCTCTGGATCAGGGGCAACTCATGATCCCATCCTTGATCTACTGTTCTTAATGTCAGATCCAAAGCCAAAGCGTCATACGCATACATTCTCGGTGTGTCCCGGTAGATATTGCGGGAAAATTGGTCATATAAAAGGACCAATGCTAAGCGCCCTTTAGCCGACCCCTCCAAATCTTTATATTCTCCCTCGGCTGCTTTCGTTAGATCGCCTTCAAATTGCTCGCGGATTTCTTCATCAATCCTTTGGTCTTTGATAAACCATTTCTTAAAGGGCAAAGCTTTCCTGTCAATCGCCATCGTATCATTAACGCTTTCGAACCAGTAATCCAATATTATATCAGTCTTATCCATAGATAACGGCAAACTACTTTCTTGTGGGTTTAATGAGATATTCCGATTGGACTCGCTGCAGGCTGCGGAAAATATTGGTCACGACCATAGGATTTCCTTCTTCAAAATCCCTTAGCATTTTTTTAATACGCATCCGGTGGGAGGTGTCATCATTACTGCATTTGGACTGGCCCATCGAATCAATCTCAAGCATTTTGGCCAGAGATTCCATATCGCGCTCCCGCACGTAGGCTAAAGGGCGGATGATGGCGATCTTTCCGTCGAAGAGTTCCAGCTTCGGCTTCATCGCGCCGATCTCTCCGCGGTAAAACTGGTTCAGGACAATTGTTTCGGAAATGTCGTCGAGATGGTGGCCAAAAGCCACTTTCGTAAACCCTTCCCGGTCAGCCAACTGAAAAAGGGCCTTGCGGCGGTTGCGGGACCACCAGAAACAATCAATATCTTTGTAGCGTTCACCTTTGAGTGAATCAACTTTTTCGACTTTGTAGGAAAACCCGTGGGCCCCTAAATAGTCTACTAAAACCTGGGGGTCAAAATCCTCAAAACCAAAATCAATATGAACTGCGGTAAACTCGAAGCAAACAGGGCTTATCTTTTGCCGGTGCCGCAGGATATGCATCAAAGACAAACTATCCTTGCCTCCGGAGACCGCTACGGCAATCCTATCCCCATCACTGATCATATCAAAATC
>JAGLQN010000378.1 GCA_023136835.1 Candidatus Omnitrophota bacterium
AGTTTCTTTCCTTTTCTCGCATCGATAAAAGACATCATTCTCTCACCCGTCAGTGAATCAACCAGCTCTGCCTCCAAAGAGGCTCCGCCGATCCCGCCGCCGATCAAGGTTGTTGTCCAATGGATATTCAACCACACATTATTGGGTAAAATATCCGTAACAGCCGTTCGAAGAAGCATCACATCTTCTCCAGGAGAATCTGCAACCATATAGTTCTCTGCCAGGCCCTCTTCCAATTTCTCAACAAAATGATCAGCCAATTGGTCCCGGTCTTCATCGGTCATCTTATCCGCCTTGACAGAAGAATCAAACTTAAACTGCACGGGAGCAATTAGTATTTTGGAATATTGTTCAGCAATCTTTACACTCGGATTTTTGTAAGTATACATCCCCTGGGAATCCATGTCCGCTTCTAGGTCAGAATAACTGCTTAAAAAACCGGTTTCTGTCAGTTTAACCTCTTTGGTCGCACAGCCTGTAAAAACAAAAAGGAAAGCAACCCTGAGTAGCAATAACTTCAAACGCGGTGAATATCTTCTTTTCATGGAACCGTTCTCCTTAGGATTAATATTCTACCTGAAAAAACCGACAGGCAAGGAATTTAAGAGCTAAAACATATTATGTTCTGAAGTCAGTTCTCCGGACAGGTTATATTTGACCATAACAGGGCCTTCTAACCGCTGTTCAATATTGCTTTCAATCTGACCGCCCTCATAATAAGACTTACCACTCACATACCTGTTTCTTTCAGTGGTCATAAACTCGAACTTTAGATTGCCGTTTTTATAATATTCCTTCCAAGGGCCATTCATTTTCCCGTTTTTATAAGTTTCTTCCTTGCGAATATTTCCATTTTGATAATAATATTTATAAACTCCATTAAACGGTTTTTTGTTTTTATCTAAAAGCTTTGCCCCCCAATAAACTTGTTTGCTATCCACTTTCCCGTTCTCATAATACGTTTTTATTGTGTATATTTTAAAATTCCTTTTGTCTTTAATGATCTCATCTTTAATATTTCCATTCTTGTAATATTCCCGGTAACTGCCGTCATTAAACGCTTCTATCTCGAGCACACCTTCTTCAGAATATTCCCTTGTAACACGAACAAATTCGCCGTCTTTATAACAGACTTCTTTCTCCAAGGTGCCATCGTCACGGTAAACCTCAAAAAAACTATATCCCCCCCAGGTCCTGGAAAACTCCTTATAAAACAGGGAGCCAACACCAATGATCACAGCTAAACCAGCGACAATAAGAAACCTGACGATAACAGCCACTCTCTTTTTCATAATCAATATCCCCCTAACGGATTAAGTATATCACTAAACGTTAAACCCGTCATGCTTGGAAAATTTTATTTTGAGATAAATGTCATTTTTGGGTTTTTAGAAATTTTTGTGCTTACTCTTCTGAACCTTCCGCTGTCCCCTCGCCAGCCCCGTCGCCAATCTTTTTCTTTTCCTCTGCCGTTTTATTATCTTCTTTTTTTTCATCGTCTCCACATATCATCATTCGTCTCCTTTTTATTTGATTGAACATTTAAAATAT
>JAGLQN010000379.1 GCA_023136835.1 Candidatus Omnitrophota bacterium
CTTACTCGCGGTAAGAAATTCAGATTTTATTACTCGAGGCAATGGATCATGTTTTTTCCGCGCTTTTTTGCCTCGAAGAGCGCCGTATCAGCTTTCAGGATCAAATCATATTTGCTCATATTAGGAATGAGGTATTTCGCAAGGCCAATGCTGATGGTTATTTTTTGTTTGGCGAGCGTTGTCTCAATAGCCTTCTTTATTTTTTCCACCGCGACCATCGCTTCAGAAATATCCGTCTCAGGCAATATTACCACAAATTCATCGCCAGCATACCGGCAGACAATATCAACAACCCGTAAGTTTGATTGGAGGGTATACCCCAGGGACTTAAGCAGTTGATCTCCCTCAAGATGCCCATAAGTATCATTGTAAAATTTGAAATTATCAACATCGATCATGGACAGGCAAAGAGATGTTGAGTATCTTTTCGATCGATGGATTTCGCGTTCAAGACTGTTTATGAAAAACCGGTGGTTGTACATGCCGGTCAAAGAGTCTGTTATAGAAAGATGTGTCAGCTGCCGTACAAAATCGGCATTTTCGATCGCAACAGAAGCGAGATGCACGATGGTGCAGAGAATACTGAGATCTGTTTCTGAAAAAGCCCAATCGTGATCAGATTTCTTATCAGCGACATTAACCACGCCAATGACCTTATTGTGTACTTTTATCGGCACGCTTATGAACGATCGCGTCCGATAGGAAGGCCTGTTTTGCCGGGCAAAACGGACATTGGACTCAATATCCTTCACAAGAATCGGACAGCTTTCTTCGGCAACCATTCCAGAAATTGAACTGCCCACTTTCACTCTTGATCCCGTAATGATTTCATTCTCCAGGCCCTTCGCCCCCCGAATCGCCAGTTCCTTCGATTCCGAATCCAGAAGCATCAGAGAACACTTGTCGGCCTCCAATACTTCTGTCGATTTATCGACAATAAAATCCACAAGATCATTAAGCTTGCGGATCGCCCGCATCCTTAGGTCAATGCTTAATATTTTTTCTAATTTTTGCTTCTCTGATTTTAATGTTCTTGCCAATGTCCGAATCGTTTCCTCGGATTTCTTTCGTTCCGTAATATCGTGATAAACCTCAAGAATGGCCTTTTTCCCATCGAAGATCATTCCTGTATGCGTGATCTGGAATACGCGTCCGCCAAAGACCCTGTCTGTTTCTATTATTTCTGTATAGCCAACTCGGATGTTTTTTTTAAGAGGGCAATAATTGCACTGGGTCTGGTCATCTCTGTACATATCCCAGCACTTTTTTCCGGTCGCACGTCCCTCGAACATAGATTCTAATCGTTCACTTATGTAGAGAATATTCCCTTGCTCATCAACAACGCCAATACCATAAGGCATTGTGTTGATGAGTATCTGGTTAAACAGGTATAATTTCTGGAAGTCCTCTTCAACCTCTTGAGATCTTAAGAAATTAAGGTCCGCTTCTGTTAATCCATATTTTCCCATTTTGATCCTGGCTCATTATAAAAGCTTCTTATAATGAGTTTTTATGCGTCTTATTGTTGTTTTTAATAAGTCATTTTATAACTTATTTTAACACATTAACTCGGCATTGTAAATAATAATCACTAAGACTATTTTTCAGAAAATCAATCATAAAATGCCCCTTAAATTTGTTTGAATACACTTCGCGTGTTATACTTTCCAACGGAAGGAAGGAATCGTTCTTTATCAAGAAATAAAGGTAAACTTCCCGAAAGGGCAGGACCCCGACTACGTAAAATACTTATCGTATTTAACTTCGTTGGGCCCTACGAAGCTCCCAAATGAAAATTTTGGAGCGAAGTAAGGACAAAGCTTAAGAGCCTACGTTCGCAGAATCCCGGAATACGGCCGTCAGCTGCCATTGCTTTTTATGCGTTATCAAAAAGCAACGTTATACTCACTTCACTAAGTATACGTGACCGGTCATCTTGTCCTCTCTTTCGAGAGGACTTTTTTATTTCTTAAGAATAGAGGATAACATGACCAGAAATATTTTAGTTTCAGCCTTATTGTTAACCGTATGCGCGACGCCGGCATTAGCCGCCAGAAGCGTGACAAAAGCTTACAAGATATCCGTTAGTTTACCGGCTGCTGTTGAAATGCCGGATAAAAGCGCCGCTGAAAAAAACCATGCCGCGCCTAAAATCAGGGTGGGCCAGACCACAGAAAAAATGGTCATTGCCAGCCAGAACCAAAAGATTCTCCTTCGGACAACCGTCGTTAGATAAGCAACCCTTCCTTGATGGTCACTTTTTCTTCGTTTTATTTAAAGGAATATGGAAAATATAGGTCGAACCTTCTGAAGTGGTAATCGTATTCTTCAATTTGATTTTAGGCAGATACTCGATAGGCAATGTATTGATATCAATGGCGATATGATGCCGTCCAGGCTGGATATTCTCAAAAAAGTAAGCGCCTTCAAAATCACTCACCGCGGATTCTTTATCATCAATCGTAATGCGTACCTCGGCGGCAAATTCATCGCCTGAGTCGGGTTTACCACTTGCATTCTTATCGTAGAACACAATGCCATAGACTCCGGATTGTGTCGTTAATCCGAAATCCACCCTGTACGTCTTATGAGGAACGATCACAATATTCTCGAGCATCGGCGTGGAGAAAATAAATCCGTCAGGAATACTGTTAATATCCACGGTCACCTCGGTGGATTTCGCCCGGACCGTACTTTGATAATAACCGGAGGAATCCGTAAGTGTTATCTGTTTGCCGATCTTCACCGCTATATTAGACATGCCGGCTTCCCCCTCATCCCGCCGCTGATTCCCGTTTAAATCTTTGTAGACAATTCCGCTGACCGTTCCTTTCGGGTTCCACCGAAAAGGCATATCCCACGAAGTGCGGATCCCGGCGCGGACATCGTATTCATTGAATGACGCGCGGCTTTCTTCCTGGCCCCAAACATTCCGGGCGCGCCCGTCGAGGAAAAATTCGAAATCATCACTTGGCCGGAAGGTTGCCCCAAGGCTCCCCGTAACGCTGTCTTCTCCGGCCAGAAAACTATTGGTCCCTTCAGTATTCTCCTCATTACGGTAACTGAATCCCGAATTAACCGACCATCCGTCAGACACTTTTTTAGAAAAGCCCAAACCCGTGCTCAATACATTGGGGGTCAACAGGTCGCCGGATCGCTCCTCATAGACCCAAGAATGTTCATAATTCACATGATAATTCAAATGTTTAACCAGCGGGAAGGAAAAACCTGATGATGCCGAGTACCGGTCATATTCTGATGATGGGGATAGGTCAAACCGGCTGCGCTGCTGGCTGGCCCCGACGAAAGCTGTCATATCCCGTCGTTCACCAAAAATCGGAAAACGCTTGGTATAGGTCAGATTCGATTGAATGTTATTACGCGGTGTAAGCTCACCGGATGTATCAACATAATATAAAGACGCCATTAGGCGGCCGGTCCTGGATACCGGAATATCCGCCCTCGTGCTAAAATCGACATTGACCGTATCAACGGTTTGCGGGTTGGGCTGGAGCCGCTCCCTGTAAAGATCTAAATGAGTATTAATATTTACATCGCTTAAGCGCCAATTCCAGAAGATCGAGCCCCCGACCTCACCGCGCCTTCCGGGAAAACTCATAACCGTAGTAAAATCGCTCTCGATATCCCTGAAATTAAGTGTTACGTTATGGTCTTCTCCTCTGTAAAGCGAAGCTGCCGTAACCGCTTTCGCGCTTTCATCGTAAGCATACTCGCCGGAGAACAGTATGTCTTTTACCCGCCGCTGGGCTTCAACAGAGAAAACCTGATCCTTTAAGAATGTCTCGCGCGCGTTCCCATACCCGCGGGCATAGTTGAGCGAATACTGATTCTCTTTCTCGGGAAATAAAGTTACGCGCGCCCCTTCGACAAATGACTCGCGCTCATTCAATACTCCTGGCGATAAAAACCCGTAAACCGCCCGGTTCCGTCCATGAATATAAGTATATTCCAGATTTTTATTGAATGCTTTCGCCTCGAAGAGAACCCCCCGCACATACTGCCCCGGCATTGACAGCGGTGAGAAAACTTTCTGCAGGTCAAAGCCGCGGATGCTGAAATCCTTAAAATTGCTGATCTTGCCGTCTGTCAGGCTGATCCCGTATCCCGTTACTTCAGTGGATCCCTCAAACATATTGAAGATCACATGGCTATCCAAATCCCCGTAAGGAGTCTCTCCCTCGATAAGAGCCCGCTGCAGAAAATTTAAATTTTCCCGTTCAGCTTTTTTAAACGTTGGCCCCCGGTAATATGAACTCCAATCCGTCGAGTAAGATAACCTAAACGGCTCAACTTGGCGCGCATCCTGTTCTTCAATAATCTTGAGCCTCGCCCCGCGTACAGGCAGGATAACCTCCATATTAAATGTCCATCGGCCGGTATCATCCCAGACATGAAAAAATGTCGCTCCTCGTTTTCTAGCGATAATATTGATCCGGTCATTATCAATACGTTCAACCTCGATGAAATCAGGCGTAACAATCAAATGCCTTTTTATATTATTCCCATCGAGAATAATCGATGACTTTAGCTCAACACGCAGCAACGTCCCAGGCTGGGTTCCCCAAAGAGCGTCATTAAGATAGACAGCGTCCTGAGGCTTTTCGGGCACAGAAACTTCAGGAACATAGATTGTTTGACGTTCAGATTCTTGAGGACCAATATCGGAAGTTCTCGTCCTCACTGAGGCCTTTTCCCTTTTTTCGAAAGCATCAGCAACTGGCTTATCTTTTCGGACTACCCGTTGGTCTAAAAGGAATTGCTGTTCCCCTAAGGCTTCGTCTATAATTTGGACGCGGGATTTCTTGAAAGGACGGAAGATCTTTGCCGCAGGCCTTGGCCCAACACGGTTATCCCGCAAGCGCTTGATCACATTGATAAAAAAGGTGGGTTCTTTTTCATCCGGCCCGACGGCCTGGGCATGGCGAAAATTTGTGTAGGCTTCTTGATAATCTCCTTGCTCCATAGCGAGTTTACCAAGCTCCATGTAAAACTTATAGATTTTAGGATAGGCGGGCGCGGCGGACACAGGAAAGACGCCGAGAATAAGGAAGGTCGACCAAAATATAATAATATATTTTTTCACAGAATAATATGCCCGCGCCCATAGAGTAAGGTTTTTTAAACACAGACTAATCTCTTATCTCAACGATATTAAAACCAGATGGATAACTTTTTTTGAAATCAATTTCCTTGACCAGCACATCATCTTCTTCCAGACCAATAGTCATCACAAGCGTATACACCCCCGGACTTAAATCCGCGTTAAACACCATTGTGTATTGAGCGCTTTTTCCCGGCGGCACGTAGACTTTTGCCATCTGCCCTCGGTCAAAAACCATGCCTTCTTCGTCGATGATATAATACGTTCCATCGGGAATAAGAATGACATTGCCCTGATTAATAAAGTCAGCCATTAATTGTTTTTCCGTAAATCGGAAATTCTCTAAAACAGCTTCTTTTCTTTTATTTTCAGGTTCAACAAAGAAAAGGCACCCCACGCGCGAGACGACAGTCAATCCTTTTTCCATCGACACTTCCGGATTTTTCTTCTCAAAAAATAAAACGCCGTAATGTCCTTTATCCATATCGGCAGGAACATTGATCGTATACGGAACTGTTTTGGTCGCGAACGGAGGGAACGTTAATGCGCGGGAAGAAACATTGACCCAACTTACCAGAGAATGCTGCGTTGTCCCTTGACGCAGGAACTCTTTTGTGCCGTTAAAAGGAGGCTTATAAACAAAATCCTCCCAGTAGACCCTCATGCTCACTTCCTGGTCTGATGTATTATGCAGCGTCACCTTCCCGGCAATGTTCTCACCCGGAAAGACACTCCGCCTCACTTTCCCTTCCGCAATAAACACCTGCGCCCGCGCGGAGGCACAGACGCAGATTAACATCCAAGCACCAAGAACGATACGTATGGAATTCTTTCTATCCATCAGATCACTGTCGCCGAAACGGTTAATGTTCCGGTGTAGGAGCCCGAGAGATCGCTATTCGTAAATGGGGTTCCGCCATCGGTATTAATAGTCGTATCATCACCCGGATAAATACCGATTAACGACCTGAAGAAACCGCCGTTCAATGACAGACCACTGATGCCAGCACCGGTACCGATAAGATTCTTCAGCAGTGTTTTTGATCCCAGACCCGGAACACTCAAGAGTGTCGTGGTCTGATCCGCAGGAGCAGGGCCGCCGGTAACCGTGAAAAAAGTTGCGACGGTTTTATACCCCATCGTTTTGTCGCTTGGCTGGTTAAGGGGACTATTCCCTTCCACATAGGTCATCGTGATATCGGTCGTCCCACCTCCACCCGTAACACCCACATCGATCGCATATGAATGGGCCGGCAACCATATACCAAGTCCCGTATTGAAATCGCCGGAAACAAACCCAAAATCAAACGCAGTAACAGGTGTTGTGCCAAAACTGCTGCCGATAACTTGAACCGCGACAATATTTATACCGGTTGCCGGAGGAACATCGACAGTAATATCAAAACTCGCCTCATCCGTCACCTGAGCTATGCTCAACGGTGTAAATATCAGGGTGGCTACCAACATCAATCCAATCGTTAATAATAGTTTTTTCATGATCTCTCCTTGTTTTTATATAGGTTTAAATTCGACTTATTTTGCCAGCTTATTATATCTCGCCAAGCGAAAAACGTATAGCAGTAGAATACCCCCCTGCTACCATCCCTGAAAAGGGACGTAATCGGTAAACCACTTTAAAACGGCTTGGAGACCCTTTGTTATCCGAAGTGAAAATCGGATGATCACTCCTCGAAACAGACTGATAATCACTGTACATAACCTTTCCGGATTGACTGTCTAGAAGATCCATTTTCATAGTAAAATACTCATCCGGCATTACATTTCCTGTTTCATTGGTCAACGGAGATGCGATGTTTTGCATGACCATATAAGGACGCCCTAAGTTGGTCTTCACATGAACATCCACCTCGCGAAGAATTGGCTGGCTATCCGGCAGCAGACGTTCAAAACTCAAACCGCCGGAAGGAAGATCGACTTCAATAGCAAAAATAGGTTCGACCTCCACCTCCAGGTCAATACCGGCGATCTCCTGCTGACTATCTCCGGTCTCGACGGTGTATCTCAGCCTTCCCTTATAAATACCAACTTGCTGCCGGTCTATAGCCCCTTCATTTAAGATAAAATTGACATAGAAGACATCTTCGCTTTCCTGCGATGAATAGATCAATATCCTCTTGCGCGTTAGAGCCGTAGGAGTGCTAGGAAACAATTCTCCCTTTTTACTCCCTGAGACCGTAACCATGATCAGGTCATTATCGATTTCACTGAAAAGCTCATCCTGGGGAAAAAGCTCGGCTTCCTGAAAAACCCTTATCTCGCCCCCAAGATTTTCCCGAAAACTCAAACGCACAAAACCTTCTTTATCACGGTCGCTTTTGAGTTTTAACCGCACAGCATCTGGCGTCGAAGAGCCTTCAACCTCGACCCTCAAGTCTCCGGATACCTCAGCCGTCACATTAAGGATCACATCGTCCTGGCTCGTCCCTCCAATAGGCCTGGCGGTATATTGGATCCTTCCGAAAAAATTTCCCGTCGCCTTGAGACAATCGCCATTGATCGCGTAAGCAACCGTAAAGCTATCGCTTTGGCCTCCAGTTCCCGAGCTATAAAGAAGCTGGTCGGCAAATCCTATCTTCTCGAGATTCTGAGCATAGAGCGTGCCCGACGCGTTCGATCCCAAAAGTGTATACGTTGAGATCACATGACTCCCTAAGGGCACATTTTTCTCATTGATCAACGGATCGGCTAAACGATGAAAGACTTGATACTGTTTCCCGTCAGTCGAAGAAATTCTTATGCGGACTTCCTTGTTGACCTCGATCACTGAAGATATCCGCCCGAAACGTAAACTGTTCCCTCCGCTAAGGGGCGTAACGCTTAAGTTAAGCGCTGACTGAGCATCGACAAAGCCTATCGTGATGATCAAAGCAATAAAGATTAGAATGGCAACTTTTCTCATAAAACAGATACCGTTATAGTTTTTAATATTAGTATTCTACAGAACGAGATTTATCATGTCAATATGTCAAACCGGGACCAACTAGGACAGTCATTTATCAAACCATTTTTGAATTGGGTAGTAGGCGGAATTACTTCCGCCATCCTCCCACACCACCGCGCGTACGGTTCCGTACACGGCGGTTCCTGTCATTTCTGCTATGTAGACATCAATGCCTGTTATCTAATTATGCGCCCAACTTTACCTCGCGGATTCCGTCCGCTACTTCCAGTTTCAAGGCCCTCTTTCGAGGCATTTGCCTAAGGACAACCAGAAAATCAGTCAAGCTTCATTGACAAGTTCAGGCCTTCCTCTAATCTTTCAACCAGAGTACTATGCCGTCTGCTGACTTCTGCTCATACATCCGACCCCCTCTCAATGGGCGTAGCCGTTAAGGCATATGAACAGACCTCCCCGGGTAACGCGCGCCCACCTTCACGCTTATGCCTGCCGCATATACGTCCATGCTTTCCATACAGATATCGGACTTTGAAGATATTAGCCTTCTCATCCAGCATAACCGCCTCCTACGCGATTCCTGTTCGTCAGGCCAGCGTTTTGCCCGCGGCTTCCTTCAGATTCAACCTCACGGTCGACACCCTTGCAGAGTCGCTAATAGTTCCCACGACCGGGCCTATTGGGGTCTTTCACCCCTTAGTGAGTGCGCCCTACCGGGCGCACAAAAAAAGGGTAACCGGCATAAAACCAGTTGCCCTTTTAGAATCAAAACCTTTTAATTAAAAGCCTTTCTTCATTTGCTTATCAAAGCCTTTTTTTCCCTTCTTTATCTTTTCTTTTACTTCTTTTCCCTTCTTTTTAGCTTCTTTTTCCGCTCTTTTCACTGCCCGGTCAGCTTTTCTTTGAGCTTTTATCTTCGCTTTTTCCTCATCAGATTTTCCAACCGTCGCAAACCAATCACCGACTCTATTAAAGATAGCATTATCATCAGCATGCTCATACGCCTGAGCGCTTGCACCCTTGCCGTCTTTTGCCGCAAACGAAACAGTCACGGAAAGAACCATCATTGCCGCTAAACCTAAGACCATTATTTTTTTCATCTTCTCTCCTTTCGGTGCCCTTCCGACTCATTATTGAACCACACACATTGGCCCGGAACTAAAGTTTTAATTCCACATAGCACATATCTTCCTGATAGGAAAACTTGAACCCGCGTTTTTTAAAGACGTGCGCCATAATGTAATTGTCCGTCAGGACATTGGCATAAACTTTTTTAATGCCTCTTTCTCGCGCGATCTTGAGGATGTAATCTGTCAGCAAATTTCCCAACCCTAAACTATGCCAGGGATCCGCGACAACAATGGCAAATTCGGCCGTCTCATTGTAAGCATCCGCGATAAGACGGACAACGCCGGCCATCTTCTTTTTCCTGTTCTCCGTCAATTCCGCGATGATCGCCATTTCCCTGTCATAATCAATCTGCGTATAACGGATCAGAAGCTGATGCGTAATATCTTTAATCAGCGTAAAGAAACGGAAGCGCTGGGTCTCTTTTGAAAAATGCGTAAACATCTCGGCTTCAAGAGGTTCATCTTCAGGCCGTATGGGCCTTAAAACAACCGTTTTCCCATTCTTTAATCTTTCTTTCTTAACATATTCCCGCGGGTAAGGAGAGATCACCAGATGATCATAAGGCCTTCTTTGTTCTTTTGTAATTTCCTCACCGAGAACAACCTTGGCATCCAGAACAACGCTTCCTCTCTCATCAATAGCAATAGGGTTCATGTCGATCTCTTTGATCTCAGGAAAATCCATAATGAGATACGCGAATTTATAAAGAAGGAACTGAATAGCCTTAATATCCACTCCTTCCATATTCCTGTATCCTTTTAGCAACTTATAAATCTTCGTTTCTTCAATAAGCCTTTGGGCCAGGGCCATGTTCAATGGCGGAAGGCCGATATTAATATCTTTAAAGATCTCAACAGCCACCCCTCCCATGCCAAAGACAATAACAGGACCGAAAATAGGGTCATCTTTTGACCCAATGAGTATTTCATGTTTTTTGGAAGCCATTTCTTGAATAATGACACCTTCTATTTTTGCTTTTGGCGAATGTTTCTTGGCCCCCGCCAATATTTCTTGATAGGCCTCTTTGGCTTTCTTTTGAGATTGAATATCCAGTTTAACACCGCCAACATCGGTTTTATGTAAAATATCCGGGGAGGAAATTTTCATCACAACAGGAAATCCTATTTGTGATGCCGCTAAAACGGCTTCCTCCGGGCTTTTAACCAAAATATCTTTTATGACGGGGATTTCATAATTCACCAGAAGTTCGCGGGCCTCCTGCTCCTTAAGAATATGCCGGCCCTCAGCTAATACGCCATTGATCATTTCTCTGTTTTTCTGGGTTTCCGGTTTAAACGCGTGAGGAATGGTCGCCGGCGTTTCATAAAGAAGTCCGATGTTCCTCGAATACTGGTACATATTTAAGAAACTTCTTACGGCATTCTCGGGAATAGCATAAATAGGTACTTTGCCTTTTTTCAATATGCCGCGACCGGTTTCCACTTCCGATTCTCCCATCCAAGAAGTAAGGATCATTTTATTATGAACTTTTGACAACTCGACAATCGACTGAGCGACAACAGCGGGGTCGGTCATTGTCTGTGGCGTTAAAATGACAAGCACAGCGTCGGCCCCCGGATCTTTTAAGCACAAATCAACAGCGCCGCGGTAACGCCGCTCATCAGCGTCCCCTAAAACATCCACAGGATTGGCTTGACTCCACGTCGAAGGCATAACCGCGTTCAGGGATTCTATTGTCTCTGATGATAATTTGGCAAGAACCCCTCCCTTCGCGATAAGATAATCCGTCGCGATAACTCCCGGCCCTCCCGCGTTTGTAACAACAGCCAATCTATTTCCCTTGGGCCGCCTTTGCATGGATAATGTCTGGGCACAATCAAAAAGTTCCCCGATTGTCCCCACCCGCACAATACCCGCCCTCTTAAAGGCAGCATCAAAAACAGCATCATCCCCGGTCAAACTTCCCGTATGGGATAAGGCCGCCTTAGCTCCTTCAGAACTTTTTCCGGATTTTAAGACAATGATCGGTTTGGTCCGGGCAAAGGCCCTGGCAGCGCTAAGGAATTTTCGCGCGTGAGAAATGGACTCCATATAGATCAGGATGCTCGATGTCGAAGGATCCTTTCCGAAATGATCGATTAAATTCGCGTAATCGACATCGATCATTGACCCAACAGAAACAAAATAGCTAAAACCCACATTCTGCCCATAAGCCCAATCAATGATGGCCGTTCCAAGAGCCCCGCTTTGAGAAATAAAGGCAATATTGCCCTTAAGCGCTTTTTGAGGCGAGAAACTCGCGTTTAAATTCAGCGACGGACGCAAAAACCCCAAGCAATTCGGCCCTAGCACACTCATATCAAATTTCTTTATTGTCTTTTGAAGGTCAGAATACATTTCTAAACCTTCTTTACCTGCTTCCTTAAAACCGGAAGAAATAATCACAAGACCTTTTACCCCCGCCTTCCCGCACTCCTCGGCAATTCCAGGCACTGTTGGAGCAGGCGTTATAATAATCGCTAAATCGATTTTATCCGGCGCTTCCGATATGGACGGATAGGCTTTAACCCCCTGAACACTCTTTCTTTTTGGATTAACGGGATAAACAACACCGTCATACCCATGTCCAATAAGGTTATTCATAACGCCATATCCGACACTTTCCTTATTGTTTGAGGCTCCAATGACAGCTATTGTTTTGGGATTAAAAAGAGGTTCAAGGTTTTTCATTTTTTTCTACACCTTCCAAAATTTTGAGAGATTTCTCATGAGCCCGTTCATTCTCATTTCAAACTCGTCGGTAACCTGAATTGTTGAATCCGTTAAATTCTCTTCGAAATCAATTTCTTCGTTGTTATAACCGTTAATAAAATTTCTGATACAACGGGGCAAATAATCGATGTTGTAGCCCCCTTCGAGAGTCGCAAAAACACTCGAGAATTCATCCCGAAGCATTTTTCCAAGACGATAATAGGTGGTTGTACTTAAACGCAAATTGAGAAGCAAGTCGGAATGATGCGCGTCAAAACCCGCGGAGACAGCCACAACATCAGGCGAAAATTGTTTGATAACCGGAAAAACCGATTCTATGGCCTTCCAGAAAAGATCGTCGCCAGCACCGGGGGGCAAAGGAACATTGATCGAGAAGCCTTCTCCCTTTCCCGCTCCAATTTCATCTTCGTTTCCCCAGCCCGGAAAAGCCGGATACTGGTGCAAAGACCAATAAAGCACATTATCTGATTCATAAAATAATTTTTCCGTTCCATCGCCGAGATGACCATCAAAATCAAAGATCAGGACATTTTTCCCCTCATTGGCTAATCTTTGAGCCGCAATAGCCACATTATTGAAAACACAAAAACCGCTGGCCCGGGAAGGATGCGCGTGATGACCGGGAGGGCGCACCAGAGCAAAGTCATTATTTTCGGATGCCATCACCGTTGCCCCGACCGCGTAGATCGCCGCTTCATAACTTCTATTCGATACGATCGTATCCGGATCAAGATGCCCGCCGATCTTACATATTTCTTTTATTTCCGAAATATATTCCTTATCATGGACTAATTGAAGATGCTTCTCTCCACTTTCGATTTTTGTTTCCGGTAATTCACCGCAAGCTAGAAGGCGCTTTTTATTCTCGGGATGCATTCCCGTATCGTGTTCTAGGAAAATTTTATCATATAATACGTTCATTGCCTGATCCTATTTTAAATTCCGGTTCAATGACTCTGTACCAAATTCCCGTTAATATACCCTTTAATCGCAAGATATTCCAGAACTTTCTTGACACAAAGTCTATTGCCTTTTGATAAATAATGTTTATCCGGCGCAAAATATTATTTTAGGAGAGAAATTAAGCAGTATTCTTTTAAGCGAAGCCAAACGACACAAGACCTTATTTCTGAAACTTCCTTTTATTCTCTACTTGCAATCCTCGGGACAATTGCAAGAGTCTTCAAGTTGATCTGATTCACAAATGTTATTACCGCAATCGCTACAATAGCCTCCCGAACCTATACTAGGAAGCTCTCCGCGTTTACCATCAATGGCTTGATCAAATATCGGCATTAAACCCTTACAGCATCTAATAATACATCCCGCGCAATTCCCTATTCTTTTTCCTTCTTTTATGCAAGGTGTTTCAAAAAAATCAACATTCCAAAGCCCTTCATTAGCTTCCTTTGCTTCCCAATATACTTTCTCGAATAAATCTGCGTGTTTCACATTTGGAGGATTCCTCACCGATGTCGCGTAGCCTCCTTTAATAATTGTTGCATTGATAAAAATGTAGCTTCCCCTCTCCGGCAACTCCCACCATTCGAACTGTACGTCGTCATAAAGCTCCCGTACGGTTATTCCACCATAAAAATTCGACACATCAAACAAATACGCATAAACCCATTCTGCCCCCCGGGCATCTTTCTTCTTTTTATCATACTTGAGAAATATCTTTTTTCCCTCTAAACGTGACTTGAGCCATTCAGTCGCCGTTTCACCCATTTTAGTGATTGCGCCAAGATCTTGCCCTGTCCGTTTACTATCCTCTTTTGCCTTCTTATTAACCTCATTCTCCGGAGCGTCAACACCGATCAAACGGACTTTCTTGCCGCTTTCAAGTTTGAATGTGTCTCCGCTGAGAACACGATCGACCGTCTCAATCGTATACATCTCGGCCGCCCATACAAAGACAGGAGAAAAAAGAATGAGCATAATGATGATAAGTATTTTCGTTCTCAT
>JAGLQN010000038.1 GCA_023136835.1 Candidatus Omnitrophota bacterium
GTAAAATGACGAGGCTCGCCGAAACTCACTATTTTTGGCGGCCTTAATAGTATGTGTCTCGCGACTCGTAGCCCGGATTCGGGACACAGGGCGCGAGAGACAGATCACTTTTTCTTTTTCCCTTTAAATTCAGCTCTCACCGTTGTCTGAATGCCTCCCCGGGGAATCACTATCCCCTCGACTTTGGCCCATCGGGGCAGGCAGGCTTTTACGATATCGTCGAGGATCTTGTTAACAAGATTTTCATGGAATATCCCGACATTCCTGAAACAGATCAGATAAAGCTTGAATGATTTCAATTCAATACATTTCTTGTCAGGGCCATAGGACACATTGATCGTCGCGAAATCAGGCAACCCCGTTTTGGGGCAGATACAGGTACACTCCGGGCAATTCAATTCAATAGCATAATCCTTGTCGGCATATTGGTTCTTAAAAACCTCGATGGGCGGAGTTTCCAATGACCGGATATGGCCCTGCAGGTCTTCATAACTGCTTTTTTTCTTCATAACGTGCCTCTCGAATTGGGTAATAATTGGTGACAGCCACCAATTATTCAACCTAACGTAATTTCAAGAATTTATGCATCTGGGGGATGATCCTAACATTTTTTAAACGGTTTGAGCAATCTTTTTGATATTCCAGACATTTTCGTACAACACCGTTCTCGTGGTCGAAATAATTCGGCTGTAAAATGTAGGTAATTTCGGGATCGATCCCGGCAACCAGCTCGACCGACTCAAGAACATCCTCTCTCGTCGTATCGCAAGAAATAACCGCCTTAGTAAACACTTCCTTTTTACGAGCTACTTTTAAGAATTCTTTGTGCTCTTCCCAAAACGGCCGGCATTTTGTCGAGCTGGGCAACTTAAGGTCCATCGCAATAATGTCGATATCATCGATCAATTCGGCCAGCTCTTGGTAAAAAACCCCGTTCGTCTCAAGATAAGAGGTGACCCAGGCCGCTTTCAACCTTGGCAGGAACGCTTTGATAAAATCTTTTTGGATTAACGGTTCCCCACCGGTAAAACTGATCGAATGACAGTTGCTCCAAAGGCCGGAGATCTTCCGCCAGAGTTCATCAGAAGTGTATTCCTCAAAATGTCCTTCTTCATCGCCGGTCGACCGGGGCGTATCGCACCAGGCGCAATACATATTGCATTCGAAAAACCTGATAAACACTTGTTTCACACCGAGATACTGCCCTTCCCCCTGGATGGACTGAAAAATCTCAGAAATTTTGGCTTTGTTCATGACGGGTCCTTAACTTTAACTTTTTCAAAACCCTTCCGCCGTAAAAGGCAGCTGTCGCACGTGCCACAAGGTTTCCGTCCGCCCTGATAACACGACCAGGTCAGATGGTAGGGCACCTTTAATTTTAATCCCATTTTAATGATCTGCGCTTTAGTCTTATGGATCAAGGGCGCGTGGACCTTGAGGGCTTTTCCTTCAATTCCCGCCTTTGATCCTTTCGCCAGCGCCGCCTGATAGGCCTTAAAGAATTGCGGGCGGCAGTCGGGATAACCGGAATAATCAACTGTATTCGCGCCGATAAAAATCGCGCCTGCCCCGATCACCTCAGCATAAGATGCCGCGAAACTTAAGAAAATAATATTTCTCGCCGG
>JAGLQN010000380.1 GCA_023136835.1 Candidatus Omnitrophota bacterium
AACAGTCGGCAAAAACAAAAAAATATGATATACTAGCCGCTCTAAAATATTTTTCTATAGAAAATAGTAACGCCCATTCGATGAAAATAATACACGACACCGTAAAATACACCGTACTTGCCAGCTTAGGACTGTTCATTATTTTTGGAATGCCCAAAGGAGATCTTTGCGCGGAAGATACCTTTTTCCAGCACAAAAATACCGCAAATATGCCGATGACAAGCCTAAAATGTAATGAATTTACATTTGACGCTACCCAATCACAGCTTCCCGAGGGTTCTAACATATCTTTTCTTTGGGATTTTGGTGACGGAATAACAAGCAGTAATCCGGTTGTCACACACACCTATGAAAAGTCAGACGATTATCTAGTCAATTTATCTATTACGGACAATTCCGGATTTGAATGCAGCACGGCATCAACCTCACAAATCATCAGGGTTAATATTCCGCCTCACGCATCATTTATCAGTGAAAACCGGGCCTGCGTTAATGAAGAGATCACCTTTGATGCCGGGACAAGTTACACGGACGCCGGAAAAAGTCTTGATTATTCTTGGAATTTCGGAGATGGGGAAACCCGGCTAGGGGTCTCCCAGGTCAATAAATCCTATGCAAAAGGCGGCGATTACAGCGTTCGCTTGACCGTCGATGACCAAAGCAGGACTTTCTGCGGCAGTCATACAGCCGAAAAGATCATTCATATCAACGAACCGCCGAAAGCCGAGGCCGGTAATAGTGTTATCTTACGATGTGCTAAGGAAACTGAAGATATGGTTGTTCATTTCGATGCTTCGGCAACAACCGATATAAATAATGATCCTTTGACCTACATTTGGGATTTTGGCGACGACCATAAAGAAAAGGGAATCAAAGTCTTTCACCGTTATGAAAAAATCGGCAATTATGACGTTCGGCTCATCGTATCTGATAATACCGATCTGCATTGTGGAACAAGTGTCGATTTTGTGACTTTAAAACTCAACCAAGCTCCCAAGGCTAACGCCGGTGACGATGTGACGATATGTGTCGGTGAAGATGTTGCGTTTGACGGATCCGAATCTTACATTCACAAAAAAGGGACTGCTCTAGCTCAATGGTTTTTTGGCGATGGAACCTCAAGCAAAGGCCTCTACGCAACCCATCGTTATGACCGCCCCGGAACATATCAATCAACATTATCTCTGGAAAACAAGCTCAACGCTACGTGCCCGAACTCGCGTGACACGCGTGTTATCATCGTCAATTCGCCCCCAACGGTTAGCCTTAAAAGTGTATCATCAGAATGCGTCGAGAAGGAAATTTTCTTTGATGCTTCATCCGCGGTTGATGCTGACGGTGACGACCTTCAATTTCTTTGGAATTTCGGCGACGGCACCGCGCTTATCGCCGGATCAAAGATCAGCCATACATATGACCTGGGAGGAAATTACCGCATCAATGTTATCGCCGATGACCAGAAGGGAACTTCGTGTTCAACGGCAACCGCCAATGTTAATATTCATATCAATACCCCTCCGATTGCAAATGCAGGGCCCAATTCATCCTGTTGCGTAGATAAGGCCGCCTCATTCACAGCCAGTGCTTCCAGCGACCCGGACGGCGACCGATTAACTTTTACCTGGGATTTTGGTGACGGCTCCAAAATGCAGGGAGAAAACGTGACCCATGCTTATTCGCGCGAGGGGTCTTACAACATACGCTTAACCGTTGATGACCACAGCGGGTCTTTTTGCAGCCAATCAACCGATGGGTTTGTTGCTGTTGTCAAAAAAACCCCTGTCCCAATAATTAATATCCGGTAAACTTTTCCACCCAATACCTTTGCATGCTTTGCCCACTTTGCATGCTTAATATAATACCCAAAACGGCAGTTTAATGGTATGATAACTCCCATATATCAGACAGAGAACCAAATTCAACTTAATAATTTATAGAAAATACGGAGAATTATACTGCTTGAAAATCTAACCCCCAACCTCATGGTCAAAGATGTTAATCTCGCGGTCGAATTTTATACTAACGTGTTGTCATTTGAATTTGTAATGGGCGTACCGGAAGGAACACGAGAGATCGAATCCTCATATGACGCAGGCAAACCGCTCGTGCATTCACTCGTGAGAAAAGACAAAGTTGAATTAATGTTACACAAAAGCACCAATTTCACTGAGGAATTTCCGGAGTTCAAAGGATCTGACCCGAGCGCGTCATTGAGCATTTATATTATGGTTGAGGGTGTCGATTCTTATTATGCCCAGGTCAGAAATAAAATAACGCCGATCAAGGATATGTTCACGCAATGGTATGGCAACAAAGAGTTCTATGTTAAAGACCAGGATGGATATATCCTCGGTTTTGCGGAACGGGTCAAAGTATTTTTGTGAACTTGCGATTGACAGATAGACGTAATGTCTTAAGATTATCCTAAGACTCTTAAGCGGGCGCAGTTAAGTACTGCTGCCGTTTTAAGAAATATTATTATGAGAATTTCTCGTCCCACCCTTAAAAAAAAGATTGAAATAGACAGATTCAGCGTTCCGATTAGGATCTATGGAGATGCAGGCCCCCATCTGGTGTGCGTCAACGGCGTCCAGCAATCCATGGCCATGTGGCACAGTTTCGTTACCCGTTTTTCTTCTGAATACAGGATTGCCCTTTTTGACTTCCCCGGGCAGGGAAAAGCGCGGGTCCTTTGCGGGCCTCAGAAATTATCGCTGGATGAACAAGTGGATATTTTGCATGAGGTTATCAAATCCGTTGAGTTTGACAACAAGACAACCCTTTCTACGGCATCCTGGGGTGGGGTTGTCGCTTTGGCTTTCGCCGCCCGATATCCCGACGTGATCAAGCAATTGGTCCTAGGGAGCATCGGAACCAGGCCGAATCAAAAAATGATCGAAACGATCCAGAAGGGGCTGTCCATTGATGCTGAGAACCGCTTAGAAATGGCGGAAGTGTTGATCCAGAGTTTTGGCCAAAATCTTCCCGTGAAAATTAAAAGAGACATCACCTCGCAGTTCCGCTCCATGAGCGCTGACAGCCTGCAAACTTTCAACGAGCACGGGCTGCTTGTGTTATCTACGAAAAATCTAACGGATTTAGTCGACTTAGGGAAAATCAAAGCCAACGCGGTCATTTTAAGAGGCGAGCACGATACGATCATCGACCTCGAAGACGTCCATTTTCTTGCCTCCAAAATTCCCAACTGCATAGTAAAAATAGTTGAGGATGTCGGCCATTTCATGCACCTAGAAACACATAACATTTTTGATGTCTACAGCGATGCCTTTGCTGGAAAATATTTCGAACCGGCAGCGGAAAAAATTGAGGCATTGAACACCTTAACTCTGAATAAATGACAATGGATTGGGATAAAAACACCGAAGAAAAATTTAAACAGCTGATCGAAAAGATCCCGATCTTTCCGCGCGACATCGCTAAGGAGAAAGTATCGAAGACGGCGGCAGGTCTGGCTGAAAAAGAAAACCGTCCACATGTTACCGAAAAAGACTTGGTCAATGCTTTTTTTGAAGAGACCCCATTCGGCTTTCACGGTCCGATGAAAACGGACATGGCGGCACTCGGCATTGATTATACGCAGTATGGTCATGATAAATAAATACCATCGCAGGACATTATAATTGAGCCGGTAACCCGGTTAATCGCAATGACCTTCTAAAACAGATAAAAATATTGACTAAGAGAATTCAACAATGGGGATTTAAGGTTCCTATTTTGGGAGTATGAGTAAATAACAAGTTTCAGATTAAAGAGGTCATATTAATAAAGAATTAGTAGAATCAGGTCCCGGGAACTTTAGAAAGGATGATTGTAAATGGAGGTTTTTTTAGCCGGTTACAATGTTGATACGGATGTCTTAAACGAACTCAAAGGGAAGGGAGAGGCCCGCGAAAACCTGACCCCAGAAGTGCTCTCGGCCGCCTACGCGCGGATCAGCCGGGATTCCCGCCCGATCAACGAACTGCGGATCGATTCTCAAAATGAAGTCGAACAGGCCAGGCGATCCAATTCATCCATAATATTTAAAATGGGGCATCATTCCGTCGCTGAACACGCTGTCTTTAATCTGGACATTTTAGGTGTATCGCGTTTTGCTATGGAGGAGCTTGAAAAATTCCGGCTGTGTTCATACACGGAGAAATCGCAGCGTTACATCACGCTTGATAAAGATTATGTCATTCCAGAGGAAATCAAAGAGACCTCTTTGGAGAAAACCTTTGTTGATATGATCCAGCAGCAGAACAACGCGTATTTTGAGCTTCTTGAAAAGCTTAAAGTCCATGTCTTTCAAAAACACGCCGATCTTGCAAAGGATCCCAAAAAACATAACCTGATTGAAGGCTGGGCAAAAGAAGACGCCCGTTATATTACCGCTTTAGCAACGGAGTCACAGGTCGGCCAGACGATCAACGCCCGTAATCTCGAACTTCTTCTGCGCAGATTCGCCTCGCATCCGTTAGCCGAGATCCGCCGGTTGGGGGCCACTATCTACGAGCGCGTGGCCAATGTCGCGCCTTCGATCATCATTTTTCATCAAACCAATGACCGTGACAGTAAGACCTATTCTGAGCTTAGGAAAATGGCCGAAGAGATGATCGGCTCTGATGCTCAATGGGAAACCGGGGAAAATGAGGAAGCGCAAGTCCAATTAGTCGAATTTACAGAAAAAGGTGATCAGATGATCGCGTCAAGCCTCTTGCATGTTGCCTCAGGCCTGCCGTATGAACAATGCCGTTCAATCCTGGAGAAACTTTCACACGACAAACAGAAAGAAATCTTCAAGACGGCATGGCAGAACCTGCAGCTTTATGATTCCATGCCGCGCGAATTTGAATATGCCAATCTCACCTTTAATATTATCTTATCGTCGGCCTGTTTCGGACAATTGAAGCGCCACCGCATGTCAACGATCACGGCCCAACCTTATGACCTCAAATTAGGGGTCACGGTCCCTGAGGCCATCAAAGAGATCGGCATGGAGGATTTTTTCCGTACCCTCGCAGATGAAACGAATAAGGTCTACAACAAGATCAAGAGCGAAAACCCGCTCGCGGCTCCGTATATTCTGACCAACGCCCATCGAAAACGTGTATTAATACGGGTCAACGCCCGGGAACTCTATCATATTTCGCGTTTACGAGAAGACTCGCACGCGCAGTGGGATATCCAAAATATTTCCCGCGAAATGAGCCGCCAGGCTAGTGAAGTCATGCCGTTGGCTTTCGGTCTGCTCGGCGGTAAAGATCAATATAATGACATCTATAAAGACATTTTCGGACACTTACCAAGCGTCACCGAAACTGCTTTACCCGCCACGCGGAGTATTAAATAGAGAATAGCGGTTATGAACACCAACGAGAAGAAAAAGAATTGGTCCGGGGAAGTCACCAAGAAAAGTGACGCGTTAGATCTTGAAAAAGATGTGTTCACCTGGGATGACCCGAAGAAAATCGCGCTTTCACTAAGAACTTCGGCGGATTCTAGCGAACGCCGTAAAGCCGGGCCGTTCCAGTCAGCATTGTCGATGCTTAACTTTTATATCAACCGGGCTGGAACGAATCTCAACCCGACCCAGAGGCAAATTTTGGAACAAGCCAAAGCTGAACTCCGGCGGTTGTATAATCGATGAGTAATTCGGGTTACTTATACCCTTCGGGTACTGCTTCGCGGCATGTTCCCGGAATCGCAAAAAGGTTATGGCAGTGCTGCTGAACTTTTTTCCTATGGCGCAGCTGTCAAGCTGGGCAAATAGAATGATGTTATACAAAGTTCTCGCTGATCTTATTGTGGCTATACATTTTGTTTGGATATTGTTTATGCTGATAGGAGCCATATTCACTTTAAGCGGGTTCTTCTACAAAAGATTTTTTGATTGGTGGTTATTCAGAACACTTCATCTTTGCGGTATAATTTATGTCGGGCTTTTGGCTCTTTTAAGAGAATATTGCCCTTTAACCATACTGGAATATACCGCAAGAGCGAAATTTAATCCTGATTTAACCTATCCCGGTTCATTTATAGTTTACTATATCGAGAAGCTAGTTTATCCGGATGTCAATCCATCGATAATATTGGTATCTACTACATTCATTGCCGTTTTTACGATTGTGGTATTTATATTTAAACCGCCGACAAAAATAAGGAGGATGTTGTGGTCGAAGCAGTCGAAATTAAATCAACGGAGTTAATACCCGGAGAATTCATTGAGACCCAAGTCAAGGCAATCGCTGACGCAGTAGGCGACGGTGAGGCGATCAATGCCTTATCAGGCGGCGTGGACTCCTCCGTCGTTACAATGCTGGGTCATAAAGCGCTTAGGAACCGATTAAAGACATATTTTATCGATAACGGCGTCATGCGCAAGGATGAGCCCCAACAGATCGTTGACATGTTCAAGCCGTTCGGGGTCAATGTCCAGATCATCGACGCGCAGGATCAATTTTTTGACGCGTTAGCCGGCATTACCGATCCCGAGGAAAAAAGAGAGGCCATCACCCAGACCTTTTACAAGGATGTCTTCGGCGAATTGGTCAAGGACAGCGGCGCGAAATATCTCCTGCAGGGAACGATCCTTACGGATATTGACGAGACCATCGCGGGTATCAAGAGGCAACATAATGTCTTTGAGCAATTGGGCATCGATCCCCAAGAAGCTTTTGGATATAAAATTATCGAACCCGTCGTGCAATTGCGCAAGGACGGTGTCCGGAAGGTGGGAGAAGCCTTAGGGTTACCGGAGTCCGTGTTCAATCGCATGCCTTTTCCCGGGCCGGCGCTCTCCGCCAGAGTGATCAGCGAGGCCACGCGGGAAAGGATCAAAACGGTCAGGACCGCTACTTCGATTATCGAGGAGGAATTAGCCGAAACAGGCGCCTTTCAATACATGGCTATTCTGCATCAGGACAAAGTAACCGGCATGCGTGATAATCAGCGGGATTTCGGCAATCAAATTGAAATAAGATGTTGGGACAGTGTTGATGCCAGAGTCGCCACGCCGACACACCTTTCGCATGAAACATTGACCAGGTTGGCTAATCGCATGGTTACAGAGGTCCCGGGCGTCGTCAGCGTCACGTACAACATAACCTCGAAACCGCCGTCAACCATGGAAGCCGTGTAAAAAGGAATTTATCCCTAAAATGAAACCGTACATCCAATGCCTTCCCATGGCCCTCACGTTAGTAAGATTTCCGATAGCAGCCGGCCTTGTTTTCGACGCCATAGATGGCTCCGCGTCGCGATTATTTTTACCATTATTCATGTTCGCCGCTCTTTCCGATGTTCTGGACGGATTTGTTGCCAGAAAAATGAAAATTACGACTGTTAGAGGAGCACTTTTAGACGGATATGCGGATATTGCTCTCTATAGTGCCAGTTTATTAAGCGCGTACTTCATTTATCCTATAATTATTAAGAAATATCTTCTCGGTTGGATTGTTTTATTATTAATTCAAATAATTTCTTGGGGGTTTTCTCTAATAAAATTTGGTAAGATGACCAGCTATCACACATATAGCGCAAAGGCATGGGGAATAATCATTGTTGCTTCATTTATTATTTTATTTTCCTTTGAAAGCGGAATACTATTACCCCTTACAATTTTGGCCGGTTTGATCTGTAATGGGGAAGAAATTTTTATAACAACTATTATGCCATATTGGAAAGCTGGTATTTTAAACTATAGAGTCGCCATATCATTGCGAGATGAATTTAGAAGAAAATGAAAAATCCTGGATTATACATAACATCGATTGTCACGCTGGCTTTACTATTTACAGGTATTTGTGAAGCCAAAGAAAAAGGAGCCATCCGACTGATTATCGTAGGATTGCGAAGCAACAACGGCAATGTGAGGATCGCTCTGAATAATTCCGACAAAACATTTAGGCAAAGAAGGAAGAAGGGGGTGCAATACTCTGATACCACCGTCCAGTCCGTAATCCGAAAAATCGAAAACAGGAGGGTCGAATACATCTTCGATAATATCCCTTTCGGAGACTACGCGATCAAGGTCTTTCATGATGAAAATGGCAACAAGGACCTCGACAGGTCATTTTTAGGGCTTCCGAAAGAAGATTACGGGTTCTCCAATAATGTCCGGGGATTTTTTGGTATCCCTTCCTTTGAAAAGGCAAAATTCAGTGTTGAAGAGACTCTAAAAACAATCGAAATATCTGTGCGTTAAAAAAATGATAAAAAAAACCGTTTACCTCATTGTATTCCTGATCTTAGCTGCTCCCGCAACAGCCGGCGCAAATTTCACGCAAGCACAGACCCATCGCCTGATCAAGGCAAAAGCCCTTTTGATGGATACCGAAGATCGCTCCGCAGATGATCTCATTAAGGAATTTGAGAAAACCGGTTTACCGCATGAGCACCTTGACATTTACGAGGCGATCGCCGCCACATTCCGTGATATAACAACCGAATACGGTGAAAACAGCCCGCAATCACGCGAGCGACTGCTCGGGAAGATCCGGATGAACATGGCCTATTTCCAGCTCGGCGGGCCGGATACTGACCAACCGGGGGACGGCGAACTCAACAGGCTGATCCGCCGCAAATTAAAAAAATACCTCCCAAAAGACATCTGGGATAACCCGGAGCTCTTTCATTCACTGGAATGATCTTAAAAAATAATTGGCACCGGATATACGGCCTTACTGCAATCCAGGAGAAGTTTGTCCTTGCTCTCTGAAAAATACAAGAAAGTTTTTTCACTCACCGGCCTTTCTTACCTTACAATCTTCTGTGTCGGTTTTTTGCTTTATTTCAAGACGCTGTTCTACGAATTAGTCTATCTTGACGACAATGTTTTGATCGTAAATTACCACTGGTTCTTTAAGAATTTAGCCAACAGTAAAGAGTTTTTCTTCCATCCCGGCTATATTTCCAAGATGTTCTATCGCCCCTTGCTCAACATATCTTTCATGTTGGACACCCAGTGGGGAGATGTTCTCTGGCCCTATCATTTTACCAATATCGGTATTCATGTACTCAACGGCTGTTTATTGTTTGCGCTGCTTAAAAAATTGGATTATGCAAAAGGCTTATCTTTAAGTTTCGCGCTCATTTTTACGGTACATCCTGTTTTTACCCAAGCGGTGGCCTGGATTCCGGGACGGACGGATTCGCTGCTGGCGGTATTTGTATTGAGTTCTTTTATCTGTTTTCTTAATTTCTTGGCCAAAGAAAAATACGTGTATTTTTTGTGCCATTTACTCTTTTTTGTATGCGCCCTTTTGACTAAAGAAACAGCAATTGTTATACCCGTATTATGTGCGTTGTCCTTATGGCTTATAAAAAGGACGAAGATCACATCCAAAGCGTCCTGGATCATGCTGTTGAGCTGGGTAGCCACCACCGGATTATGGTGGATCGCGCGTTCTCATGTTTTAAAGGCGAGTACTGATCTTTCTTTATTGACTGCCGTTCACTCTCTAGCGCGTAATCTTCCGGCGATTATTCCTTATTTTGGAAAGATCATTTTACCAATGAACTTATCGGTTTTGCCTGTCTTAGTAGATATGCGCTTTACCTATGGGTATGTTTCATTATTGATGGTCATCATTCTTTTTGTTTTCTCGAAGAGTCCGAGATGGCATTACTGCTTATGGGGAGGATGCTGGTTCCTTTTGTTTTTGCTGCCATCTTTGGTAATAAGTTTTTTAAAGCATGAGTACCGCTTATATTTGCCAATGATCGGCGTGATCATATTGCTTCTTGAAACCGGACCGGTCAGGAGTTTAGCGGAGCATCCCAAGCGGGCAACAACGGTGCTGGTGATAATACTCACGGTTTTTGCCATAATAACTTTTCAATATAGCGATCAATTCAAAGACCGGTTCACTTTTTGGCATAGCGCGGTTAAAACTTCTCCCCATTCTCCTTTGGCTCATCGCAATCTAGGGGCAATGTATCATTTAAACGGTGAAATAGATAAGGCCGAGACCTCTTATAGGCGATCTTTCGCGCTTGATCCGCGAGAGCCAATGGTGCAGAATAACCTTGGCCTTATTTACGCGAAGAGAGGATTGTTGAAACAAGCCGAAGACGCTTATAAGGGGGAGATCGCGGTCAATCCTCTTTACAGTAATGTTCATTTTAATTTAGGGATTTTATATTATAATCAGGGAGAAATCGAGCAAGCGGTTGAATTATGGGAGCGTACATTGGAGTTAGATCCCCAATATATTGAGGCCTATAAATATCTGGCCGTTCATTCGTTTGATACGGGAAATTCGCAAAAAACGTCTTATTATGTGGATCAGCTAAAAACACGGGGAATTCCCGTGTCGAAAGAAATTATTAAAGAGTTAGAAGTCCTCAACAGATAAATAAAAGGAACTTTATGAGCCTTGAGATTCGAAAGATCAACCAAAATGACAGAGAGACTTTTGTGGAGCTTTCGCTTGCCCTGACAAAATTCAATCGAAGGCAACATGATAAACATTATGCGGATTTCGAGGAATTCCTACGGGTGCGGAAGCGCCGCGTGGAAGAAAGATTCGATAAGATCGGCCAGAGCCCTCACACGCTGATCATGATGGCCTTTAAGAACGATCAACCGGCGGGCTATCTTCGCGCTTTTACCTATGACAAGGAACTCCGGCGTGGATGTTTGGACGAATTCTTCCTCAAGGAAGAGACCCGCGGGCAGGGTATCGGCAAAACATTATTGGATGCGGCGATCCAATGGATGAAAGAACGAAAAGTTATTCGAATGATCACTAGCGTTTATTCATGGAATGCGCCGGCCAGAGCATTCTACGAAGAAGAGGGTTTTCTAGAACATTCATCGTCCTATGAAAAAATCATTTGAAAGTCACATTTTCAAAAACAGGGATAAAGCTGTAAGATGGAAAATTATTTAAACATAATCCATGTTTTTTCTGCATGCCTCATAATGCTATTTTCCTTTGCCGGATGGGGTAGAGCGTTTCTATCCCTAATGAGAAAAATGGGTATGGCTCTATGATATTGACTGAATATTAACAAAATCCATTTACTAAGTTACTCAGTTTTGAAATAATGATATTTAACCTTAAATTTAACTTGGGGCCTTGAGCTAGATACAATTATGAGTAATTTCGAAGATACATATAGCGACGCCGAGAGCGGGAAGATTTCCGGGAATGTCTACGATAAATATCATTCTAAGAATCCCATCGCCCGGTATTTAATGAATAACTTTCTAAAGACGTTTGACTCGCACTTCGGCAAAACCAAGCCCCTAAAATGTTTGGAAGTGGGCTGCGGTGAAGGTCATTTACTTTCTCATATTCATCAATCATCTCCCGCCACTTATTTAGAAGGAATTGACTTTTCTCAGAAAATTATCGACTGCGCCCGAGCGAACAATCCTGATATATTTTTCAAACAAGCCGACATTCTGGATCTTCCTTATGAAAGTGAAGAGTTTGATCTCGTCGTGACCTGCGAGGTCTTAGAGCATATTGACGCATACGCCCAAGCCTTAAGTGAGATTCGCCGCGTTGGGAATAAGCGTTTTATTTTTTCAGTGCCCCAAGAACCTGTTTGGAGATTTTTGAATATAGCCCGTTTAAAATATATAGGCCAATTAGGTAATACCCCGGGGCATCTCAATCACTGGAGCAAAAAGGCATTTTTAAAATTAATAGAAGAATATTTTAAAATTGAAACAGAACTGTCACCTTTCCCATGGACCATGGTCTCATGCTCCAAAAAACCCTAAATGATCCAACCTCAAAATAAAGACAGATTAAAGAAAACCATCCAAATTGCCATAGGCATTTTCTGCTTTTATCTGATCATCAAATATTTTCATTCTAATCAGAAAGAATTAAACATCCTCCATAAAGTCGATTTTAGGGGTAATCTTGTGTTTTTCGGGCTATTTTTGATTACCCATATCATCTATGGGGTTCAATTGTTCCTTATCCTGGTCAGCTATCAATTAAATACAATCACATATCTGAATTGGTTCAAAATTTTCTCTATTTCACGGTTTACTAACATGCATGTACTCCAAGGTGCCACTATCTACCGCAGTGTAAAACTCAAAAAAGAATATGATTTTTCTTATTCCAAATCAATTGGTATGATTGCCGGAATTACGTGGCTTGAGACCATTACGATATTTCTCATCCTCATATCCTTATTAGCGGTCATCGATATTCGACTTAAAATAAACAACCTTAATTTATTTGCGCTGCTTAGCCTGTGCGTCTTCGTAATAGGTTTAATGCCTTTTCTTGTGAGTATGGCTGTAAAAAAGATCCCTACACATAATAAGTATTTAGATATGCTATATTCTCAAATCAATAAGATCATGGATTATGTCATCCATATTCCTCAAAATAAAACTTTATCGATCAAAATTATGTTGCTGTATATCTTGTCTTTTATTTTTTATGCGTTATGGATGTCCTTTTGCTTTAAGACCCTAAATACAGATGTCCAATTTATTGAAGTCTGTTTATTTACAGCCGTCATGCTGTTGAGTAGAACAATTAACATCATTCCTGGCAATATTGGACTGCGGGAATTGTTGTGCGGATGTTTAGTCGAAACTTTTGGAGAATCGCTTGGCTCGGGCATTATCGTCTCAGCCTTATTCCGGCTGACTGAATATATCACGTTATTTTTACTTACTTTAATTTTCGCTAAGACTATTTTCATAAAACAGGGACACTCTCGAGTTTAACTAGGCATTCCCCACCTTGAAAGGTGGGGAATTCCTAGTTAAACGGATTATTCCCACTTTATCATTCTGTGGAACAATTCCGCGCGGAGTGCGGCGATAAAAGAAATGCGACGTATAGAAGCAATACCTTTGATCTCATGACCTTTCGTGATCATAACACCACTGTCTTTGAGGACGACGCGGGAAATAAAAAAGAACTTAAATGCAATGAGCGCTATTATGTGCCAAGCGAAATAACCTGGCTTCTAAAAACTCTTGGATATCAGAAAATCGATATCTTTGGAGCAAAACTTGGTGCTTTTTCAAGAAACGATAAGCTGACCACCGAAAATTTTGAGATGCTCATTGTCGCTGAGAAATAGGCAGGATCCATAAATGTCCAGTACCTCGAAATGTCCACTATCCAGTGGACATTTAATTACTATCTATCTCGGTTCGCGCATAAATATTACATATTTTGTAATAAATTTGCCATTTAGCGTCAAGAAACACTGTTGACAGTCTTGGACTAAATGTATACACTTACGCATAACTACTGACATAAAGTGCGGAGGAATAATGAATGCAAAAACAGGCAAAATAATTGAATATTTCAAGAGTCACGGTGGAGTAGCCCGATTTTCTTCGATTCGAAAAGCAGGATTTCATCCTGACATGATTAAGAAAAATGAAAATGAAAATAAGATCGAAAAAATAGGAAAAGGACTGTATCGCCTCTTCGGAGACACTATTGGATCTCATCCGGATTATGTCATTGCGTCACTTCAAACATCCTGCCTGTCCCGAGCGTAGTCGAGGGGAGCCGAAGGCGAAGGATCCCAAACCTCAATTGTCATTCCCGTGAAAACGGGAATCTATAAATGTCCACTGACTCGAAATGTCCGCCATCCAGTAGACATTTAGCAACAGACTTACTCCCACTTACTCCCAAAGAAATCCCTTGACTTTAATGTTCACTAAGCGTATATTGTTCACTAAATAGTGAACAATCAAAAGGAGTGAACATTATGAATAAACCAAAGAACGGAAAGAATATCTTTGCTGACAAGGCAACTTTTATACTGAGGAAAATGCTGTCTAATCCGGGTAAAAAATGGGTTACCCGAGATTTCACAGGGGAAAATGGCGTAAGTCTTGGTATGGCTCAGGGTGTGCTTGAGGTCATGTCAAAGAAAGGTTATATCGAAAGAGTTAAGCGAGGCCCTGACAGTTTCACTCTTTTGACTAATACGCGGGAATTGATAGAGGGCTGGGTAAAGGCATATTACTTTGAGCTAAATGACATACATACTTATTATTCACCGGACAAAAACATTATGCCGAAACTCAAGGATTACTTGAAAGACAAAGAGTATTGTCTGACTCTACATTCTGGAGCGAATTTGATGACATCTTATGTGGTAACGGATAATGTTCATATATTCTTTTCTCCTGCGAACTGGGAAAAAGAGCTTCTTGACCTGAGACAACAACTTGATTTGAAAGAGCTTGTAAGAGGCGGAAATATTCACATCATACGACCGTTTTATAAAAACAGTGTGTATTATAACACTCAAACGATAAAAGGCTATAAGGTGGGTTCAAATTTACAGTTGTATATTGACCTCTATCAATTTAAACCCCGAGGGCGAGAACACGCTGAATATTTGGAAAATCAATTAAAAGAAAAGGGCAAGAATTTATATGAATCTTGAGAAAATTGAGGCGGTATTTTTTGAAGTATTGGAAGATATAAGCGCTTATCTTTCTGATCTTACGCTTGTTGGCGGATGGATGCCGTACATATATTCGAATTATCTGTGGAAGACAAAGATCCGTAATCCTATTGTTACTGTAGATATCGATTTCGGTGTAGATCAAACCGTTGTCAGCGATTATTCAAAGACTATCTTTGAAACTCTTTCGAGATTGGACTATAAGGAACGCCATCTCAAAATGGACAGGATGTTCCCGGTAGTGCTCTATAAAGAAAAAGTGCCTATTGAGTTTATAACTTATCCAACGGTTGATATTAAAGCGATTGAAAAAATGGTAGGAACGCAGATACAGATAAACAAGATAGAAAAATTCGATTTTTTGCTACAACACCGTATTCCTATTACTGTTAAAAGCAAAAAGAAG
>JAGLQN010000381.1 GCA_023136835.1 Candidatus Omnitrophota bacterium
TGGGGCACGACGTGCGAGACATTCGGGGCACAGCGCAGATGGGTATGACCGATGACGCTCTCTGGGAGATAGCTCAGCAAGAAGGGCGATTGTTGATCACGACAGACAAGGGGTTTACGCAGCATCGTGAGGAACTCCACCACGGCATTCTTATTGTGCGCCTCAAACAGCCGAATCGACACAAGATTCACGAGCGCGTCATGCAAGCAATGGCTTTATTTGCAGCAGAGGAGTGGTGTGATTCACTGGTTGTGATGTGGGATGTGATGAAAAGTGTGTGGCGGAATGGTGGGAGGAGCTAATCAGACTAAAGGAGCACAATGTCAAGATATCCATCCAAGGTCGCGTCAACGACCGCCAGACGTCGCTACGCTTTATCCGGGGCATCTAGGCGGATGCTCAGTAGTTCTTTTGCTATCGGTTTGTGTTTTTTATGTTTTCAATGAGTCGCAGTTCTTAATCGTCTCTCCCTTGTTTTGAACAGTTATTCCTCTTGGCGCCTCTTCCTAATCCATCTTCGAAGTTTATGGCTCTAAATCCATTTTGCGAGCATGATAAGTTCCATCCTAAGTCACCGACCCCGGAAGACGCTTCGATCTGTATGGGGCATCAGGAGGATACTCGGTAATTCGCACTTCCAGACTATACTCTAGTGCACACAGAATGATGCCTCCATCACGTGGTGATAAGGAATGAGTCATCGTCTATCACCTACTTCGCACTCTGGCTTTCAATCCATTCCACGCGGCTTTCAGGTTCAGTCCACTCTTCAGTCCGAGCTCGGTCTCGTATGAAAGAATGAGCGGGATTATGGGAACTGAAAGCTTCAATTTATGAGCCACATCGAGTTTCGGATCATCTACCACCTCTGATAGTACCCCCGCTTCCCTTACCAGTTGTGGGTCATACTCTCCAGACCCATTCTTTTTAATTTCTGATAGGGCTTCTTGGACCGCATTTAAAGTCCCTTGCAGATCACTTTTCGAAACGCGATCAGCTTCTATCACATCTAGAATACTCCGAACTGCAGCCGAATGCGTTTGATCTAGCCTATGAACGATCGTTGAAATGATTAACTGCTCGCTATCATCAAAACGAGCAAGCAGATCTTTTTGACTTCCTTGAATTGTATTCAGTTTGGTGTCTATCTGCTGCAACATATCTGTAATCTCCCCCATCCCAACCGGCATCTTTCCAGTCACTTCCCTCTGAAGTTCCTTGTACTCCTGCTGGTAACAACTCAAGGACTCGCGCTGTCGTTCAATCTCCATACGATATTGCTTCATACGGCGTGGGTCATTTTCGTATCGCAATTGGTCCTCGTATTCTTTGAGCAGGTCCATATCTTTTCGGATGTTGTCTGCAAGATCTCGCGTTTGAATTTCGATTGTCTTATGCAAATCTCTTGCGAATCCGCCTCTTCCAGTTTCAAGACAACCCTCCATCTCAAAGGCATGTTCGGAAGTACTATCGTCACATACGGTTAATGCACCTTTTCGTTCAATAGGGGAGTATTTTTCGGAGGTTTTTTTAGAGTTTTTTGCTTGTTCCTCGGCCACATAACAATTAAGAAGTTCATCGATATACTCTTCCTGTTTTCTCGCAACTACTTCGGGTCGAAGAATTGTATCGAGATCATTAATTATTTCTAGCGTCTTTATCAGGGCTGAAGGACTTAGCTTCTTCATTGCATAGACCCCAATTGTTCCCGTATTTCTTTGGTTAGAGGATGGAGCGACCCCAGTACTTTCTCGCTTATTGCCAGTGCCCGTTTGAATAGCTGCATCGCTTCATCATACATCCCTTGGCGATAATAGACCCTCGCAAGGTTATTGAGCCCGATTGCAACGTCAGGGTGTTCTGACCCAAACACCTTCTCGCGGATGGCAAGTGTCCGCCGATAGAGCGGCTCAGCCTCGTTATAACGGTCTTGATTGTCATAGAGCATGGCTAGATTGTTGAGGATGCTTGCGGTATCAGGGTGTTCTGTTCCTAACACCTTCTCGCGGATGGCAAGTGCCCGCTGATAGAGCGGCTCAGCCTCGTTATAACGGCCTTGATTGTCATAGAGTGTGGCTAGGTTATTCTGGGTTGTGGCCCACTGCTCAGGGAATGCCTCGCGTGTCCTAATTTCCAGTGCTTGTTTGTAGTGATCGATTGCGAGGTCAAGGTTCGCGGCACGATCCCCTCGAATGCGGTCACTGTAGGCGGCAGCCAGATTATTCTGGGTTGCGGCCCAGTCCTCAGGGAATGCCTCGCGTGTATAGACTTCCAGTGCCTGATTGTAGTGGTCGATTGCGAGGTCAAGGTTCTCGGCTCGAACACCACGGATGTGGTTATTGTATGCGGCTGCCAGATTGTTCTGGGTTGCGGCCCACTGCTCAGGGAATGCCTCGCGTGTCCTGATTTCCAGTGCCTGGTTGTAGTGGTCGATTGCGAGGTCAAGGTTCTCGGCTCGATCACCACGGATGCGGTTATTGTATGCGGCTGCCAGATTGTTCTGGGTTGCGGCCCATTGCTCAGGGAATGCCTCGCGTGTATAGACTACCAGTGCCTGATTGTAGTGGCCGATTGCAAGATCAATATTTTCGGCACGCTCCCCACTGATACGGTCACTGTATGCGGCTGCCAAGTTGTTCTGGGTCATGGCCCACTGCTCAGGGAATGCCCCGTTTGTCCTGACTTCCAGTGCCTGGTTGTAGTGGTCGATGGCAAGGTCAATATTTTCGGCACGCTCCCCCCTGATACGGTTACTGTATGCAATCGCCAGGTTGTTCTGGGTCATGGCCCACTGCTCAGGGAATGCCTCACGTGTATAGACTTCCAGTGCCTGGTTGAAGTGGTCGATTGCAAGATCAATATTTTCGGCACGCTCCCCCCTGATACGGTCACTGTATGCGATCGCCAGATTGTTCTGGGTCATGGCCCACTGCTCAGGGAATGCCTCACGTGTATAGACTTCCAGTGCCTGATTAAGCTGGCCGATGGCAAGATCAATGTTGTCGGCACGCTGACCGAGCGGGTTTTGAGCAAGGCTGTTGCCGAGCTCCATCAGCAGCCCGGCCCACAGTTCAGATTGTGCGTTACGGTCCACCAGCCTAATCGCGGTTTGACACAACTCTACACGGCGAGGCACATCGGATAAACGGTTCAAGCCCTGCAATTCTTGGAGCAATGCAGATAGCTCATTAGGATTCTGTTTACTCATATTTATTTATCTCTCACTATATAAATGTAAAAAATAATGCTAAGTTTACACACCCATGTGATTTTTTCGATGTTCTAACTGATTTTCATATATCCTGTTTATATTCTATAATTCATATTTCAGATTAAAATAACTAACCTATTAGATTTTGTCCTTTATTTTAGGCGCAGGCATGCAAAGCTTAATCCTAAAATTTGTTCAGTTTGTACCAAGGGAATAAGTCAATAAAGTCATTCCCACTACCTGTTTTGAAAGTAATTTAAAAAATTTGCTCATGGAAATTTTCAAAATTAGTACTTTCAATTAGGCGCAGATCTTAATCATCCATAACTTTGTTTTGTCAGGATTTCCCTCTTGGTGCCTATCCCTTATAAAACTTGGTGGTTCAATACTCCATCTTGCTATCCGAGCATATGACATCCATTCCGTAAGTCACCTGTATACCCCGGACAAATTGTCCCGGGCCTGTACACAGCGTTATTCCAGAATAACCCCCTGCAAGACCCACCCAGAGCCCCGCAGAAAACAACCCTGCACTACC
>JAGLQN010000382.1 GCA_023136835.1 Candidatus Omnitrophota bacterium
CCATGACATGCCAATCGAAACCATTCACGACCAGACATTCTGTTGTGGTGGCGGTGGCGGTCTGTTAACAGACGACTTGATGGAGCTGCGTATCAAAGGTGCATTGCCACGTATGGAAGCACTCAAGAACACCATCGCAGATAAAGGCGTTACGCATATGGCTGCTATTTGCGCCATCTGTAAATCACAATTTACTAAAGTCCTGCCTTATTACGGCATGACTATGGACCAAATCGTCAGTGTCCATCAGCTAGTTAGCAGTGCCATCGTTCTTGATGGTCAGGGCGAAGAAGCTGAAGAATCTGACGACGCAGAAGAATCTGCATAAACACATTTAATATTTGATTAATACCGGTAACGGTTGAAGCATAGGAGAACTGGCATGGCCACTTCCAAACAAGACATGCAAAACGATAAGTTAACATACAGAAGATATAACGAAGGTGACCACGAATGGGGTAACCTTGCGAAACAAATCTTTAAAGAAGACACTTCACACAAGTGTCCTACTTATGTTCACCGTACACCACCTTGTCAGGGCAGCTGTCCTTCAGGTGAAGATATTCGCGGCTACCTCGACATCGTTCGCGGTATAGAAACACCACCAGAAGGTGTTTCAATGCAGGAATATGCATTCCGTCGTTCAACCGATGCTAACCCCTTCCCTTCAATGATGGGTCGAGTTTGTCCAGCGCCTTGTCAGGACGGTTGTAACCGTAATGATGTTGAAGATTTCGTTGGTATTAACTCCGTTGAGCAATACATTGGCGATACTGCTTTCACTGAAGGCTTCAAATTCGATAACAGCGCCGCAATGACGGGTAAAAAAGTTGCCATCATCGGTGGTGGCCCTGCTGGTATGGCTGCGGCTTACCAACTACGTCGCAAAGGCATCGCATCAACAATTTTTGATGACCACGCTGAACTCGGCGGCATGATGCGTTACGGCATCCCTGGCTACCGTACTCCACGCCCTCAATTGAACCATGAATGTCAGCGTATTCTTGACATGGGTGGCATTGAGACAAAAATGAACACACGCGTTGGTAAAGACGTTGCTGTTG
>JAGLQN010000383.1 GCA_023136835.1 Candidatus Omnitrophota bacterium
CAAAGATGTAGATTAACCACTGCCAGCGTTTTAATTCTTTCTTCAGGTCATTTGTTTTATGCTGGTAGTAACTTAGCTGGTCACCGAGACGGATAGTAATATAGTCTTCAGGTGTGAGGGAGCCAAATCCATCATCTTCTGCAGCCGCACCATACATTTCAGGTGGAATAGGACCTTCATATGGACTCAGTGCATCAAGATTTACCTCAGTTTGCATCAATTTTTGACTGATGAATTTCAGCTTTTCTGCCAATCTGGCTTCACAGGAAGGTTTTTCTGTCTCTTCATTTTCTTTAATTTTCTGAAGGACACGATAACGGAAAATCTCACGTTTGATGGCTTCAGCACTGGCACGCAATAAAACCCATTTGCTGTCAGCTTTGAACCGGTTGGCTGCTGCCACCAATACTGAAATTGTAATGGGTATGAGAATGATGACATATCGAAATGATTGATTCAGTATGGAACCTGCCGGGATTAAATTCCAAATATTCAATTGCGCCTGAGTAACTACCAATGCGGTGGCAAAAACACCAAGTCCAATAATAACATTCTGCAATTTCTTGAAACTTTTCTGCTGCTGCATTGCATTGGCATCATAGAGGGCAAAGCGTTCCCATGCCAGTTCAAGTGTGGGATTAATGGCCCGGGCAAAATGGTCATGGATCAATGTGTCCATTTTCTCCAGCGGGCAATCTAGGGGGAACAGCTGGATGTTCCCATCTGCAATGATCTCAGCCATCACCGGGTCTTCTATGCACGGATCTTTTTTTGTTTCCACTTTTTCCTTCCAGAAGGCTGCGATTTCATCAGCCAGCCGTCCCGTCTTTTCAATGATAATGAGGGGCCAGCCCTGGCGAATGCTTTTCAACACTTCGTTTTTAGAATGTTCACCACCATTGACGAGAATGGTTACAACGGGAGTTCTTTGTGCCAGAGCCTGTGCCAGCTCAAACATCACGGTATCTTCACAACCCCATTTATCACAATCTGCCAGCACAAAATGGGAATGGTTTGGGTCAAGTGGTGCACCATCTGGTATGCTGCCTTCTTTCGGACCGCGGGGATAGGTAACCCTGCCGGCAGGCGCCACCCCCAGGAGAATGGACCTTCCTCCCCGATCAGCAACACCCAGCCCCATCAATTCCATAACTCCCGCTTTGGTCCCTCCATCTATTATCATTGCTCCCGTTTCAGCAGCAGTCCGGGCTATCCCCCGGCTGAATAATTGGACCAGCAAAAGGTTCAGGGATTCATCCACATTGTCAGCACCGCCAATAATCATAATCAAGGCTTCTGGCTGTTCGATCCCGAGTTTTTTAAGAATATCAGCAGCCGGGGTGCCGGCAGCTGGCCTCACCAGTTGAGCCCGGTTGCCATTGGGAAACTTGATCTCTTTCTTTTTTATCATTGTTCTCCCTCCAGTCGCAGGAAATGCACCCGCCCCGAAGCCTCACCGGCAACAATGCTCTTTCCATCAGGCGAAACAGCACAGGCATAAAGAGCACTCTCTCCGCTGAATGTACCAATAACCTCCCCTGTTTCCAGGTCCCACACTTTCAGTGTATTGTCGAATGATGCCGACACTGACCGCGCTCCATCAGGGGTCACCGCCACAGCATTGACCAAGCTGGTATGACCTTCCAGGGTGCGTATCTGCTCCCCTGTTTCCAGGTCCCACACTTTCAGTGTATTGCCGACTAATGCCGACACTGCCCGCGCTCCATC
>JAGLQN010000384.1 GCA_023136835.1 Candidatus Omnitrophota bacterium
AAAAAGGCTGGAAAGGGAAATGCCTCTTCCAGTCGTGTAAACCTGCCCAAAGACTGGGAAGGCGCTGAAGTGGCTATCGTAAAGTTGGTGAAATAACATGACTGAACAAGATGCAGAAACTGAATTACTCAAGGTAGTGAATAGAGCAGCTATAGACTTAATCTCAACACATAATGCTGGTCTGTCGGTAAAAGCTATAAGAACAAGACTATCGAGAATCGCAGATGACCTTTTATATGCTGCAAATGAAATAGGTGAAGAAGATAAGTGATGAAATTGATCCTAATGAGCGATGGTTCAATGCTTACAGGATAATAACTGTAGAATCAACTATGTTCGATGTCTATTCTGCGAAAGTCTGAGTAAATTATCTGATGATTAATGAGTAGATAGATGAGTAGAAATCAATACAAAAAATTTTGGGAAATAAAGCATACTGGTGATGTTAGGAAGTTTACACAACTTTTATAGAAAATCCAGCGAGAAAACCCCTTAACTTATTAGAGGGATGAATCGCTCTAAACTTCTTTCTGATTTTCAATATACGCCTTGATTGTTTCTATACGGGTAACTATATAACGTATAAAAACAACATAAATATATCTTGCAAAGGAGAATAACCTGGCAGGATTAGAATTCAAAACATATAGGTCAGGGACTGGCCGAATCAACGCCTGTGGAGATGTTTGCGAAATGTCACTGAAGCAGGAAGTCTCTTCTGTAAGGAAGGAACAGTTCACAAAGGATAAGAACATCTAATTTCGTGGTGAATACTGCCGCTACCGTATTTTTATTGTGGTGTAGAAATGTTCCACACCGTTAAAAATCACAGCGGTATGACTGCTTGTGAGATGATTACATGAAAGATAAATTAAAATATGGAGCATACTCCTTAACGGTGCTTGCGATAGGAATAATAATGATGCTTAGCGCAAATACTTTATTGAGTGTGGATAATGCGGAAACAATCGAGCTTTTAGAAGACTCGGTTATGAGTGAAGAAACTTACGGAGCTGGCACTTCTGTACAGTGGCATGGTGTCTTGGATCTATACCTGAAAGAAGCCGGTTCCGACGAGTGGACACAAGTAATTCACGGTGAACCGAACTTGATTACTAATATCGGTGCTAATAGGATACGGGGTCTTTTGAACGGATCGATAGCGAATCCTGCGGAAATTGCTAATCTATCACTAAGTGATGATGGAAGTGCGGCAGATGCAGCTTGGACTGTACTTCCGTCAGAGATTACTACAAATGGCCTGGATAGAGCAACAGCCGCAGCAGGTCTTGTAAATAATGGTACTGGAAAGTTCAATATCACCCACACCTGGACAGCCTCAGCATCACAATCATGCCAGCTTATCGGGACTCATTGGTCTGATTCTGATGGTTCGGATAACAATCTGTTCAGTGCACTTAAGTTTACGCAGCAGAATTTACTCGTAAACGACCAGTTACAAGCAGTATACAGCGTAGAAATATCGTAAGGAGGGGCATGAATTCCTGTAGTGGGGGTTCCTCTTGGACCCCACCCCTGCCTTTTTTAAAAACATTATTTTTTTTATTCATACTTATAAGTTTTTTTGTTAGTATAACATCAAGTTCATATTCTGAATCTACAGAGAGTGAGCACTTTATAACGCCTGATGGAAAATACGTTTATATAGATGATGATAAAGTATATTTAAAAGCTACTTACCATGTCACTCACGGACAAGCGATAGAGCATTCTGCCATGACGAAACAATACACTGGAGATTGTGACTTCGCTATAGGTTTTGATGGTGAAGTTGCATGGCCTAAAAAAGTCTTACTTGATGATCCACATTATATTTATCAGGAGACTGAAAATACAGAAACATTTTATTATGTGAGTAACTTTGAACAGACAGAAGACACACCTGATTATGGAAATTCTTACAATTCATTGAAATATAAATTCGATCATAAAGTACTTACAGACGTTGGTGATCCCGATGGTTATGTATGGATAGATGTATATGACACGGTTGCTTATTTTGATTCACAAGATTCTGAAGGAAATAATTATACAATTACTTGGGATACTATTCATTCTCAATTTGAACAATATACAGATGTTTCAGACAGAATATTAAGCAATCCAATCGAGTATGAATTTGATGGAAAGAATCTGTGGTATGTTACTAAAAACATTTATATGACCGCTGGTGAAATGCGAAATATCATTATAGAAATGGAAAGCAAAATAGAATTTGGAGAAAATTCCTACAAATATGATATTATTTGGAAGCCGAGTCATCAATCAATATCAGAAGCAAACGCAGCAGGAAATTTATATATTCTCGATCCTTACTGGAATACATCGTGGAATAATAGAATTTCTAATCAACTTCCCGATGGTAAAAGACCATACTTATACAGCTTAAATATCAGCAACGATGTTGGAACTAATAACGCAACTCATATTTTTGGAAATGGCGATTTCAATTCAAATTATAGTGATATAGTAATGGCTTTTGATGATGGTACAATTATTCAACATGCCATTGAAGACAATTCTTCAGACCCGACAATTCTATGGGCTAACGTTACAACGAACGGCACAGTTCATATTTATTTTAATAATTCAGAAGCTGTTGATTCAAGCGATTATTCCGGAATTGTAAGTGGTGGTGTCGTTTCTGGTTCTAATGGAAAAATTATTCAAAGTTTTCTATCTAATGGATCGTTTTCACCATTTGATTCATTCGATGTAGAATGCTTAGTTGTTGCTGGAGGTGGCGGAGGAGGCACTAATACTGGTGGTGGTGGGGGAGCAGGAGGTTTGTTATATAACGTATCATATGCAGTTTCTCTCCAAACATATGATATCAAAGTTGGTGCTGGTGGAGTGAAAGATGATAATGGAGGAAACTCTGTTTTTAGTACTTTGACTGCCATTGGTGGAGGCGGAGGACAGGGAGGTGCGGATGGATTAGATGGCGGCAGTGGAGGTGGTGGTGGTCATTACGCTACTTGGGATGGTGGTTCTGGAGTTGCTGGGCAAGGTCATGATGGTGGTGACGGAGTCGATTATAATTCTGGTGGAGGAGGCGGCGCTGGTCAAGTTGGAGATAATGCAGACTCTGCGAATTCTGGTGATGGAGGTAATGGATTGGCATATTCTATATCCGGTTCTTCTACTTATTATGCTGGAGGAGGAGGAGGAGGAGCAGATACATTTAGATCAGATAACCCAGGAAGCGGTGGATTAGGTGGAGGCGGAAATGGCGGTGATAGTTCTGTTGGTTATCCCGGAACCGTAAATACTGGCGGCGGCGGGGGCGGTGGTTCAAATAGACCAACTCCCATGGCTGGTGGTACTGGAGGTTCTGGAATAGTAATTATTCGTTACGATAACAGTGGTACATGGTCAACGTGGTCTGAAACGCAATATTACACGGATTCATTACATTACAACGCAACATCACCATATAATTTCACAATAGAATCAGACAGTACACTTACATCGAATCGTAGCATAATTCCAGCAGATGATACTAATGACACAGCATTATCCACAGGTACCTCATATCTCATAATCAACGTTTTCGATAACGATGCAACTATAGTTCGCAACTTCACATTCATCGGCGATAATTTAGATTGGTATCAAGCGGCAAATTTATCAGGATCATACGATTTAAAGAACACAGGTGGTATCATTGAAACACAATCAAATGGCAACTTCACTACAAATTTAGTAGCAGGAACTTATTGGATTGAAGAAGAAGTTTTAGCAGTAAATTACAGCATAGATAAGAATGAGACTATAACATATACTGACACCATTTACATAACAAAAACTGTAGCAGCAGTGAACTATTCTATTGATAAGAGTGACACTATAACGCTCACTGATTCAGTATCCTTAACAAAGACGGTAGCAGCAGTAAATTACAGCATAGATAATTCTGATACAATCACCATCACTGACACCATTTCCATAACAAAAACTGTAGCAGCAATCAATTACAGCATCAATACATCAGACACCATAACCTATACTGATTCAGTATTCTTAACAAAGACTGCCGCATCCATTAACTATACCTCTAACGTAAGCGATACAATCATCTTCACTGATTCAGTATCTTTGACAAAAACGGTAGCAGCAGTAAATTACAGCATAGATAAGAATGATACAATCACCATCAGTGACAGCATTACACTTACTAAGACCACTGCATCTATTAACTATTCAATAGATAAGAGTGACACTATAACATATACTGATTCAGTGTCCTTAACAAAGACTACTGCTTCGGTTCTTTACACAACAAATATCTCTGATACCATAGCCATCACTGATAGCGTTGAATTCACCAAAACATCCGCACCCATTGGTTATAATGTGTCTATCTCGGATACCATAACGCTTACTGATAGTGTGACGATTACAAAGACCACGGCAGGGATTAACTAT
>JAGLQN010000385.1 GCA_023136835.1 Candidatus Omnitrophota bacterium
AAATATTTCCGCCCGACAGAAGTTGACTGCCTGATCGGCGACAGCACTAAAGCGCAAAAGATCTTAACATGGAAGCCGAAAATAAATTTCCGCCAGCTTGCGCGTATGATGGTCGATGCGGATATAGATTTGGTCAGGCAGGAGTTGTACGGGGTAGCGGAAAAAATAGGGTTTAAAAGTTATTAGACTATATCGTAGACGCGCAATATTAGTTTTTGGTGTTTAGAAATTCACTATGAAATTCTGGAAAAACAAAAAAGTTATTGTTACGGGCGGGGCCGGTTTTTTGGGGAAATCGGTTGTTGGTTTGCTTAAGAAAAAGGGATGCCCAAAGATATTCGTTCCTCGAAGTAAAAAAAATGATTTACGAAAGACAAGTGTTATCAAGCGGATGCTCAAAGAGCATAGCCCGGATCTCATTATCCATCTTGCCGCGGTTGTCGGAGGGATCGGGGCGAACAAGGAAAACCCCGGGAAATTTTATTACGACAATCTTATTATGGGCACCCAGTTAATGGATCAAGCCCGGCGTTTTAACGTTAAGAAATTCGTTGCGATCGGGACAATATGCGCTTATCCGAAATTTACAAAAGTTCCCTTTAAAGAGGATGATTTGTGGGAAGGCTATCCCGAGGAGACGAATGCGCCTTATGGACTGGCCAAAAAAATGCTGCTTGTTCAATCACAAGCCTACCGCAAGCAATATGGTTTTAACTCGATCTATCTTCTCCCGGTGAATCTTTACGGGCCTCATGATAATTTCTTCCCCCAATATTCGTCTCACGTTATCCCGGCGGTGATTAAGAAATGTTTTGATGCTAAAAAGACGGGAAAGAAATCGATAACGGTGTGGGGGACAGGTACCCCTACGCGGGAATTCTTGTATGTTGATGATGCTGCCTGCGGTATCGTGCTTGCTTCCGAGAGATATAATAAATCCGAACCGGTCAATATTGGATCAAGTTTCGAGATCTCTATTAAGGACCTTGTTAATATGATTGTCAGACTGACGGAGTTTAAAGGCAAAGTGAAATGGGATATTTCTCAGCCTGATGGCCAACCCAGGAGGCTTTTAGATGTCTCGCGGGCCAAAAAGGAATTTAGTTTTGAAGCTAAAGTATCGTTAGAGCAAGGATTAAACAGGACGATAAGTTGGTACAAAGAACAAAAACACCTGTGTGATTAAAAACTTGGATTTTAATGAAAAACGAACAATTCATAAGTTGGTGTGATAGGGCGATGGCTTTTTCTTTTTACGCTCTGATTTATTTCCTGCCGATCTCCATTGCTCTTTCCGAAACTTTTACCGGATTAGCGCTTCTTTTTTATCTTCTCAAAAGGGGGGGCATATTTTATCGGGACTTGAAACAGAAATCTTCCAAAGGTATAGATCTTCCTATTTGGAAGAAGGGATATGAATTTCTAAAGGCTTACAAGCCCGTTGACAATTGTTTGAACCGGCCGATCACAATCTTCCTTTTATTTAATTTTATTTCCATTTTTTTGAGTGAACACCCTAACGTAAGTTTTGAAGGGTTTATGGGGAAATCATTACAGAGCGCGTTTTTATATTTTAATTTTATCGAATGTATAAATTCCAGGAAACGTCTAAAAATCTTTTTAACGATTTTACTCGTTTCATGCTTATTGATTTGCGCGAATGGATTTTATCAATATTTCGAAGGTCACGGATTTATTCATGGCTGTATGTATAGCGGAAGAATGGCCTCATCTCTGCGGCAGGCAAATGATTTTGCGGCCTATTTGGTCGTTGTGATTCCTATATTATTCGGTTTGTTTGTTACAGGTGTTTGCAAGCAAAAACAAATAGATGCTCAACAGCTTCCGGATTCTTTTACCACGCATTTTTGTAAACTAAAAATCCTTACATTTATCGTTTTTGTGCTTGCGGTTGTCTGTCTTGGCCTGACCTATTCACGGGGGGCATGGATTGGGTTTTTCCTAAGCCTTGCGGTGTTCGGTGTTACTAATCGCAAAATGTTTTTACCTTTCGTGCTGGTAACTGTTATCTTTTTCTCTGTTTTTTATCCAAGATTGACAGAAAAGAGGATACCGATCAATGATGCGAAATCCTTTAAAGAACAAAATAACCGATTGGGATACTGGAAAAGAGCCTTGGATATTATTAAGGATTACCCGGTATTTGGATCGGGGTTAAATACGTATTCATTGGTTTCGCAAAGATATACAGTTGGCTGGGGAGGATATCCGCATAATTCTTACCTGCAGTTGACGTCAGAAACAGGCATAGTAGGTATATCCATATTTCTTTGGATGCTCATTGCGCTTTTTACGAGTTCTTTTCAAGCGAGGAAAAAGATCAAAGTTCAATCTTTACGCATACTTTTACTTGGGTTCTCAACCGGGTTGTTAGGATTTCTAATCCATAGTTTTTTTGATACCAGCTTTTACTCTGTTCAGCTTGGAAGTCTTTTATGGATTGTTATCGGACTTGTTATATCTGTACAGAAGATAGGAGCGCTTGAGAGTGCGGCAAATTCTTAAAGTGTCAAGATTGACAATAGTATTGCAGGTAAAAAAGTTTGAACGGTCAGGTAAAACGAAGAGAGATATTTAATATGGTTAGCGGTATCAAGATGCGCCCTCATTTGAAGCTTACGAGATACTTCCTGAAGTTTTATTACTATGCTTTCCGTTTTGTCCTTTTTACCGTGATATCGATAAGAGTTCTATTGTACGGCCTTTTTCACCCATCGGTTATTTTCAACTTCTTATTCGGCGTGGTCACGGAAATTGCCGAATTTCATAAAAGATGTGGAGGAAGGGTTAAAAATTTTAAGGAATCAAAAGTTTATAGTGAAATAACGGATACTTTGCGTTTTTCACAGAGCAATTGTTTAAATGTGGGCTTTGGAACCGTCCGCCCTATAGAGGCGCAGGTACTTGCCTCGTTGGTGTCCTATCTAAATCCTAAAACGATCTTTGAGATCGGGACCTATACCGGGTTCTCGACGCTTCATCTTAAATACAATGCTTCACCCGAAACCGTTATTTATACCTTAGATCTTCCGAAAGACAAAAGCAGTATTGTTTTAAGAAATGACCTTAATGAAGCTCACCGTGATATCAAAAATATTAATCTCAATGAACAGCGGCATTTTCATATTGATAATGACCGCAAGGCTATTGTTGAACTATTCGGTGACTCTCGGACGTTTGATTTTTCTCCTTACTATGGAAAGACCGATTTTCTTTTTATTGATGCCAACCATTCCTACGCTTACGTCAAATCAGACACGGAAAACGCGTTGAAAATGGTTTCCGCGCATGGCGCGATATTGTGGCATGATTACGATTTTATTCATCCGGGAGTTTTTAGGCTGATCAATGAAGTCGCCCAAAATAAAAAGATCTTTTATATTGAGCGGACACGATACGCGCTATTGATCAATAGTGAATCGCAGATTTAAATTCTCCCCTTTTTCGCGAATAACAAAATAAAACTCTTTGATGCTTTCTTTTTTGATTTATTTCACTATATAAAAGGAATCATTTATGTCTAAATTAAAGAGTTACTATCGACGACAAATTATTTTAAGATATGAAATTGTAGGCCAACTTGTCATTCCCGCGGAAGCGGGAATCTAGGGCTTTTGTCGTCGTGGATCTCCGCCTTCGCGGGGATGACAGTATGTTGCAATAAGCCAATTTAGACAGTTATGAAAAGGAATGTGATTTTGCTCAACAAATCTTTAAAGGCTCAATTCTTGTCGGCGTCTCGTTATCTTGACGTCTTTATTTTAGCGGTATTTACGATTCTCATCACGCTGAAACCGCATTTTGCGCATGGCAAGATCAATATTTTTGAGGTCGGCCTCTATCTGCCCGGTATTCAGTCAGTCTTGAACGGTGAAATTCCTTATCGTGACTTTTTCCATCTTCGCGGCCCGTTGGAGTTATACATACCGGCGTTATTAATGAAGATGTTCGGCGTTCATCTCAAGGTGCTGTATGCCTACTTCTATTTTGGGAATATTCTTTGTCTCATCCTGTGCATTCTTATTGCCAAAGAACTTTTTAAAACGAGATATATCCTCTATTTAATGGCTCCGGTATTGATCGGGCGCGCGTTTCCGCGGGTTGTCTTTACATATTGGGGAGGCATGCGCTATGCTTTTGGTCTGTTAGCTTTGTGGTTTGCGGTTAAATCGTTCAAGGAGAATAAATTGAACTGGATGTTTGGCGCGGGTATGTTCACGGCGTTTGCGGGATTTACGAGCGTTGAGATGGGGGCGTATTGTTTTTTAGGAATATCAGCCGTTTCAGTGTTCTCAAAAATAATTAATATTCAGACGGGTAAGTTGGCGCTCAAAAGTTTTGGAGCTTATTTTGTTGGGGCAGGCATTGTCGTTTTGCCTTATGGCATTTATCTTTTTATGAATTCCGCATTGAGCGCGTATATTGATTCGGTGTTAACAGTTGTGATCAGATTGCATTCGGTGATCAATCCCCATCTTGTTTCTGTCTATCCTAGTAATTTTCCCGAAGCTTTTGCGGCTATGACGAATCTTGCGCACGCGAACTTTAAGCATATGACGCCAAGCTATCTCTATATTTTTCTTCTCGTTTATTTATCCTATCGGCTGATAAAGAGATCTTTTTCCCGGCGAGATCTTGCGGTTATGTGTGTTGGGACCTATGGGTTTATTATGTACAATACGGCATTTCGAGCCATCTTGGCCGCTCAATTTGAAATGGCGCTTCAGCCTGAAAAAATCTTATTATTTTTTCTATTGGAAATATTATTTCTGATAGTTATCGATAAGAAATCAAGGTTAAAGATCTCGTTATCTTTAAAAACGCAAACGCCGGCATGGTATCATAAAGACAGATGGAAAGTTTATATGCTGGTGTTTCTTATGGTGGGCCTGTTTGGCTCCTCGACAGGTTATTCGATCGCGCGATATAACCGCAGGTTTTTTGCCTTTCAATTTATCCGTGATAAGATCGCGGGTAAAAGTACAGACTACTTAAAACCTTTAGCTAATGAGGAAGCGCGGGCTCTTACGATCGAGCGGGCGCGCGGCATTATTGTTCCGCGCCAGCAAGCTGACGAACTTGAGCGAATTGCCGCGTTTGTCGAGAAGCATGTCAAAGAAGATGAAGAGATAATCGCTTATCCGGAAATGGGGACATATAATTTCTTGGTTGGCCGGCGGCATTTCGGAAGATTTCCGATCTCGACATTTTCTTGGATCAATGATCAATGGCATGAAGACTATCTCCAGCAGCTTAAATTGTCCAGGCCCCGTTACGTGATTCTTGAAAAAAAGCGAGCTGAAAACTGGGAGGATGTCTATTTGGCGAGTGAAGCGAACCGGAAAAAATACCGGGATATCATGGATATGATCGAAATTGATTACGGAATAGTAGCGCAGACACCTTTGTCGCGTATCTATAAGCTAAAATAGTATCGAAAGTTTATTTATTTAGAGAAAAAATAATGGCATCGAATAAATGGAAAAAGCGAATTATGAAGGTCAAGGGATTCTTCCGGCAGGCGTATTCCTATGCTTTATTGCGTTATACGAAATGGAATACCCGACGATTGCAAGAGGATATTGTTCGACGCAATGTTGACAAGATTCACGTCGGATGCGGGCTTGTTTTATTAGACGGCTGGCTGAATATCCTCTATGAACCAAGGCAGGAATATGGAAAGGTTCAAAAAAGGGGCGGAAAACTGCTTCTCAATTACAACCTTCTTAAGAAATGGCCGGTCAGCGACAACTCGATTTCCTTTATTGCAGGCAGCCATTTTATTGAGCATTTAGACCTAAATCATGGGATCCGATTTCTAAAAGAAAGTTTTCGTGTCCTGCGGCCGGGGGGAGTGATCCGTCTTAGCTGCCCGGACCTGGAAATATATGTAAGAAATTATGCGGAAAGAAATATGGATTTTTTTGAGAATAAACTTATCCGGGAATGGTGCGCCTTTTCCCAAGCGCAGACACCGGGAGAAATCCTCGCCGCGAAGGCTTATGACAGCGGCGGCGCGCACAAATGGTTTTATGATTTCGACTCGCTGAAGCATGTCTTAGAAGCGGCGGGGTTTAAAGATATTAAGCGATGCGCTCGATTAGAGGGTGAGGTACCCGAGTTAGAAACTCTTGAACTTCCCGAACGTGAATTGGAAACAGTGTATATGGAGGCAATAAAGCGTTGAAGATTTTATGTAGGAACTTAAGAACGATATGATCAATTCAAAAACACAAACGAAACCGGATGTCCTTTTTCTTTATCCAAAGACGGGGATGGATTTCGGTTCTACCATTGCTCCGCCGCATGCTTTATTGACGGTGGCCGCTCCTTTACTCAAAGCGGGCTATCATATCAAGCTTCTCGACCAGAGAGCCCATATTATTACCGAGAACATTTTAAAGGATTATCTTTCAAATGACACGATCTGTGTCGGGATATCTTCTATGACCGGCACGCAGATCCGCAATGCCCTTATCCTGGCCCGAATGGTGAGGAATTTAACCGGCGGGAAAGTCCCGATCGTTTGGGGAGGATGTCATCCTTCGGTAGCACCATATCAAACAGTTGAAGATGAAAATGTTGATATTGTGGTCAGCGGAGAAGGGGATGAAACGTTTCTGGATTTGGTTCAGACGCTTGGTCAAAAACGCGGTTTAAACATGGTTAAGGGGATTTATTATACCGACGGAGGAAAGACGATCAAGACAGAATCACGACCCTTACTGGATGTGGAAACTCTACTGCCGACTCCGTGGGAGCTCATTGATGTCGAGAAATATATTCATCCTGATATGTATTTAAAGACAAGCACCCGCGTTTTGGATATCGGTCAGACGAGCCGCGGATGCCCATTTCGATGTGGTTTTTGCAGCAGCGCGACGATTCGCCGGCGCAAATGGCGGGCGATGTCGGCGGAAAAAAGCCTCGATATGATTATCGAGCACGTAAAGCGTTTTAATCTCAACGGCATCTGGCTTAGAGACGATGAATTTTATATTGACCGGAAAAGGTCAACAACTATATGTGAGGGAGTGATCAAAAAAGACTTGAATATTTGTTTTTATACGTCGGGAACACGGGCTGATGTCTTTATGAAAGCTTCCGATTATGACATTGATGTTCTAAAAAGGGCTGGTGCCTATACATTAAAATTTGGTGCTGAATCCGGGTCCCAAAAGATATTGGATCTGATGAACAAAGGTATTAAGATCGAGCAGACACTTGGCGCTAATCAACGATGCAAAAAACACGGTATTATCCCGGTTTTTGGATTGATGATCGGCTATCCCACGGAAACGTTTAAGGAGATCGATGAAACCATCGATCTTGGTTTCCGTATAAAAAAAGAAAATTCTCAAGCACAGCTTGAGACGATGGCATGTTTCACGCCTCTTCCCGGTACACCGGACTTTAAATTAGCCATAGAGCATGGTCTTCAGCCACCGGAATCCTTGGAGGGATGGGCCGATTGGGTTTTTGACGATTATGATACAGAAGGGCTTAGAAGTCCCTGGTTCGATAAAAAAGGGCGGTCCTATTTAGGTAATATCACCTACATGAGTATCCTGGCCAATGCCTTAGAGAACGTGATGGGAAGCTTAAGAAATAAGCCCTTGCGATTTACGGCCACAAGAGCGGCTAAATTTGTTAGCTATTACTATGCCCAGAAACTCAAAAACAAAATGTATAAATTTGCTCCTGACCTGGCCCTGGTCCGCCATTTGCGTCACGAGCTGTTTTATAAGAGTGATTTTACGATCATTTAAGGCTATATGAAAAAGATCATTGTAAAAATCGGAATTCTTTGCGCTTCGGTTATCGTTATGCTGATGGCCGGTGTTTTGATCATTGTTGTGCATGTAGCGAAATTTATCAGGAAAGTCGGTTATGAACGAAATCCTTTCCGTAAGTCTCACCAATCTCTTTGAATGATAAATTTACTTGCGCGGTCGGGATTGGCCATTCAGAGCGTTTGTTTAAGGTATGAAACGAATTGGCCCGAAGGGCCGTTTGAGCGGAATACCTTAAACAGAATAGCCTGACAATAATTAACTGCCTTAATAAACATTTACGTTTGACAAAATAGAAAGCTTGGCTATAATATATTGAATTTTAGTTTAAGATATTAATATTATTTTCATAAGCAAAAGAGGTTGTGATGAATAAACTTACGGTCAAAGATATCGATTTAAAGGGAAAAAAGGTTATTATGCGGGTTGATTTCAACGTTCCGCTAGATGAACAATTGAATATTACAGATACAAGACGCATTGAAGCAGCTTTGCCGACAATCCAGTATATTTTGGAGCAAGGATCGGCTAAATTGATCCTGATGAGTCATTTAGGACGCCCAAAAGGCGAAATTATTGATTCGATGAGACTTACGCCTGTAGCCAAAAAACTGCAGGAACTCCTTGGTGAAGAGATCCTTAAGCTGGATGATTGCGTTGGCGATGAGATCAAAGCGGTTATTGGTAGCAGTACGCAGAGAGTTATTCTTCTTGAAAACTTGCGGTTTCACAAACAGGAAACAAAAAATGATCCTGAGTTCGCCAAACAGCTAGCTTCTTTAGCGGAAATTTATGTCAATGACGCTTTTGGTACGGCTCACCGAGCGCATGCTTCAACAGAAGGCATTACCCGGTATTTGACTTCTGCAGCAGGATTTCTCTTAAAGAAGGAAATTGATTTTCTTGGAAAAGCGATCAATAGTCCGGAGAAACCTTTCGTTGTTATTCTTGGTGGGGCCAAAGTTTCCGATAAGATTCTTCTCATCGAAAACCTGATATCTAAGGCTGACGCGATCATTATTGGTGGCGGGATGGCCTATACGTTTCTTAAAGCGCAGGGGAAAAGTATCGGAAATTCAATTTGCGAGAATGACAAAGTGGACTTGGCAAAGAGCCTTTTAGAAAAAGCCGAGGCGGTTGGCGTGAAAATGGTGCTGACTTCAGATTATGTCATTGTTGAGAGTTTTGATAGGCCGGAAGGGAAGCAAACAGTTGATGACATTCCTGACGGATGGGAAAGCGTCGATATTGGCCCGAAGACATGCGTAGAGTATAAAGAGATCCTTTCAACGGCCAAGACGGTTGTCTGGAACGGGCCAATGGGAGTTTTTGAGATCGACGCTTTCGCGCAGGGCACAAGAGAGATCGCCGAATATTTAGCCGGATTGGAAAATGTCACGACCATCATTGGCGGCGGCGACTCGGCGGCAGCGGTCAGCAAATTCGGGTTAGATGATAAAATGACACATATATCGACGGGCGGCGGCGCATCCCTTGAGCTTTTAGAGGGGAAAGAATTGCCGGGAATAGTTGCTTTAACAGATCAAGATAAGGTGGGAGTCAAATGAGAAAACCGATCATTGCAGGAAACTGGAAATTAAATAATACCTCTCAAGAAGCCATTGAGCTTGTTACTTTACTTAAGAGAGGTTTGAGCGATGTTACGGATGTGGATATCGTTGTCTGTCCGGTCGCAACGGCACTGACAGATGTCAAAGATGTTTTGAATGAGTCGAATATCGGCCTTGGCGCGCAAAATGTCTATTGGGAAGATTCCGGAGCTTTTACCGGTGAGATCTCAGCGCCCATACTTAAAGACATCGGCGTTGGGTATGTGATCATCGGCCACTCTGAAAGGCGCCAGTACTTCGGTGAGACAGATGAAATGGTTAACAAAAGGATCAATGCGGCACTTGCCCAGGGCCTAACCCCGATTGTCTGTGTCGGTGAAGTTCTAAGCGAGAGGGAAGAGAATAAAACTTTTGATGTTATCCAAAAGCAATGTGAAGGCGCTTTTTCCGGTTTGACGGCTGAGGAAATGGCGAAGATCGTCGTTGCTTATGAACCGGTGTGGGC
>JAGLQN010000386.1 GCA_023136835.1 Candidatus Omnitrophota bacterium
TCAACACCCGAATCCAAATTCTGCTAAGGGATTTTCCCATCCTTCCCGGTCTCCTAAAAATCCGGCGATTCTAAAGAGCTTGATCATTTCGAGTTGATATTCTTCATTTGACATGTATTTAATCCTCCGTTAGGTATTTCTTTTTTCCATCAATACAGCTTTGACAATCTTCGCAACCTACAGTTATCTTGAATAGTGGAGCTTTACATCCACAGTGTACGCAACTTTCGAATATTGGACTGCCTTTGCAGTATTCTGCCAGTGGACAATCTATAACTTCTTTGGTCATATCATTCAAACTCCTTCAGATAAACTCTTCCGGTATCGTTAATGAGTTTACCTTTCGTTCCACAAATGTTACAAATAACATCCCAGTAATCTACTTCCTCTTTCTTATTATAAACAGGTGTGGTTTTTAAATTTCCTTTTCTTCGACATGCAGGACATCGATGCAAAGCATCTGCTTCTGATAAGTTCAACTCGAAAATCCATTCCTGATGAGTTCTCTGGACTGGATTTTTCCCAGGCTCGTTATAATTAGCAGTGTATTTGCATTTGGGATATTCAGAACATCCCCAGAACGAACCGCTCACACCCTTCCTAATAGTGAGAGGTGAACCACAAGTAGGGCACTTTCGCTCAAAATACCTTACATATTCAAGTAGATACTTGATCTTCCGGGACAGATGATCTTTCCAATTGAACATTCGAAGTGTTTTCTGGCCTTTTGCTATAGGGATATCGAGTTCTTTGTTCATTAGAACGAGTCTAATAGCGTCTTTGCCAATATCACGGCTGACTTTACTTCGTATATCCACACTTGAGAAAACTCTTATGAAGCTGCCAGGGCTCGCAGGTAAATCAAACACGTATTCCTTTGTATCTCTTGATGTAGACGTTAAACTGTATGTCAGCTTCTCGTACTTCAAGAAGTCCAGGAATTCCCTCAGTGTTATTTCAGTGTATGGCATTGTGTCACCAAAATCATATAGTTTTAATGTTATTTAAGTGTTTCTAAAAATGGTAACGGCTTAAGAGATTCATAGTCGTCAGATTC
>JAGLQN010000387.1 GCA_023136835.1 Candidatus Omnitrophota bacterium
TGCGTATTCCGGTGATAATGACCACCCATTCTGGCTAACCGTGACCACCCGTTCCGGAACAATGACCAGTGATTCCGTTTCGATGTGACCAGGCTGTCGGAGCGAAGCGACGATTAAAAATAACATAACAAAATATCTTGGTTTAGAATATGTTTTTCTTTTTGTTTTTAACTTTCCGCATGGATTCTCCTTTCAAATTGAGTTGATAAGCGTTATGGACAAGCCGATCAAGAATGGCATCGGCAAAGGTGGCGTTACCGATCATTTCATGCCAATGGTCAACCGGCAGTTGAGCTGTAATAACGGTGGAGTGGCACTCATAACGATCTTCTAATATTTCTAAAAAGAACTTCTGTTCCTGACCCGATAAAACATTCAATCCATAATCATCCAGAACCAACACATGAACCTTGCGGATATGGTTCATGAGTTTATTAAGGCGGCCATCTCCTTTGGCGATGCTTAAATCTTCAAACAGGCGCGGTAATCTGACGCGCAAAGCGCGATAACCTATTAAGCAGGCTTGATGAGCCAAAGCTTCGGCGATAAAACTTTTACCAACCCCGGTCGCGCCTGTAATCAAAATATTAGTGCTTTCTTTGATCCATTGGCAATCAGCGAGGCGCAACATAAATGATTTATCAATGCCGCGTGCTCGTGAATATTGGATATCGGCCATGGTTGCCTTGCCGCTTAGCTTGGATTGTCGGAGACGTAAACTTATGCGCTTGTTTTCTCTGTGAATGATTTCCCGATCAATTAATAATCCTAATCGGTCTTCAAAAGTTAATTCATCATACTGTGTAGAATCGAGCTGTTCTTCTAAAGCGCTTGTCATGCCTTGAAGGTTAAGTTCACGTAATTTATCTTTGGTTGGATTTTTTAACATAAATTTCTCCTGATTTAAAATAGTGTTGGCCTCGAATATTTTGATGATTGATTGAGGGGGATTGAGTTGGCTGCGGCAATGCTTGCTGATCTAAGTTTTTTTCCAAAATGGAGCGGACGCTCTTATAACTATATGCTCCAATCGTATAGGCACGTTTACACGCAGATTCAACACGTTGCGTTTCATAACCTTTACTTAGGCGTAAAACACCCAAACATGCCCGATAACCTTGCTCAGGATGAGGACGGCTAGACAAAATGTTTTCAACCAGTTTTCCGGTATACTCACCAATGCTTTGTGCCCAACGAATGATTCGCGAAGGGTTCCACTCCAAATATTTTTGATGACTTTTGGGCATATGTTCTTTAATCGTGCTGTGACGTCCTTTAGTGTCACTCCGCAGATGAGAAGCAACGCGGGTATTGTTACTAAAAATTTCAACAACCATATTTGTGTAACGAATAAATACCTTTGTTTTATTTTTCAATGTGTAGGGAACGCTGTAATAATGCCCAAAAAGCTCAACATGATAATCAATGTTGATCGTGGCTTTTTTCCATTGCGCAAATTCATGCCGGGATTGAGGTAAATTTAAAAGGGCGGGATGATCAATCTTTTCAAATTGTGATTGACGAGAACCTTCTAACTTCTTGAACTTCCGCGTGTTTAACTCAGCAAGCAGATGCCGAATCGCTTTGTTTAGCTCATCAAGACTGAAAAATGTTTCATTTCGCAAGCGCGCCAAAATCCAGCGTTGCACAATCTGAACACCCACTTCAACTTTGGACTTATCCTGAGGTTTTCTCACGCGCGCCGGAATAATGACCGTCCCATAATGCACCGCCATTTCATGATAGCTCGGATTAATATCCGGCTCATAGCGGCATGCCTTTGACACCCCCGAACGCAAGTTGTCAATGACTGTTATTCTTGGAACACCATCAAAATATTCATAAGCATGAACATGCCCATTAATCCAGTTTTCCAAACCTTGACTCCATTGTGCTTCGGCATAGGTATAGTTACTCGCACCTAAAACAGCTACAAAAATCTCAGCTTTTTTGATCTCGCCGGTATGACGATTGCGAATAGGAACCTTTTGCCCAGCATAATCTACAAACATTTTTTCGCCTGCTTTATGTATTTGTCGCATACTAATCTTAAGATGATCGCGCCAACATTGATAAAGATAACAAAATTGAGATAACTGATACCCTTCCGGATGCATTGCTTTATATTCTTCCCACAGCAGTTGCAAAGTAACACTCGGCCTTTTTAATTCTTGATGAATAAAATTCCATTCCGGTTGAGGCCTTAACCCTTTAGTTGATTGTTTGACATTTATTCTTAATAAGCCATACAATTGCGTTTCATCCATTTTCTGGATCTGATCATAATTTAACTTGGCTTCTTGAGCCCGCGCTAAATATTTGCCAACTGTAACATGTGACACCCCGCAACTTCGCGCAATCTCTCGTTGCCCTAGACCGCATTGCAGCCCTAATCGTAATACTTCTCGAACTTTTCGCATTGATAACACCTGTCGTTTTTTGCGACACATACAACATCTCCCTTTTTAATAGATTTTTAAAAAGAAAGATTATGTCACGTTGATTAAAATTGATTGACTATTTAATCTGGATTCGTTTCGACAGGCTGGTCACGGTTAGCCGGAATGGGTGGTCACGATTGACCGGAATGAGTGGTCACAGTTGACCGGAATGGGTGGTAGCGGTTGTCCGGAATATGCACTTTGTTTGACAAATCAGCGATGCT
>JAGLQN010000388.1 GCA_023136835.1 Candidatus Omnitrophota bacterium
ATGACATACATCTATGAATTGTGTGAACGTTTACCGAGGTGTGGGCCTGGTGATAACGAATCAACCCGACGGGCATATGAATCTATTTTAGAAGTACCTAAAAACCCCGAAGGGGCAGAGTTCCACGGATTTCAATCCGTGGGTGAATGGGGTTTCGCCCGAAGGGCGTCGAGCGAAGCTCGCTCGGAAGAATTATCAAGTGCCACGGACTTCAGTCCGTGGGTATCTACTCGCCTGCCTCCTACTCGCTTTAAATGCAATCTTAAAAATTAATATAAGATTTAGCTCGGCGTTTTTTTATTTTGGCGGTTGATCCGTTTTTTTCGGCGCTTTGACAGGGTTCCTTCGGAGTGTTCGCGGGAGGAAATTTAACTGATGTTTTTGGGGCGGAAATATCTTGCCCGGGCATATGACAATCTATCCATGGTTCAGCATATCGATTCATCCAGTCTTCGGCAGCCCATTGGAGCTCGATATCATAGCCGGCTTTTTCACTTTCAAGCCAAAGATGCCGATGGATTTCCCTAATAACATCCGGGTTTTTGAGCAATTCTATTGGTTCTATTTCTTTCATAATCTTTTGTCAAAGCCAATCCGCCGGAAATTTCTCGGGCGAAATTAATCACGCGCGGAACCAAACATCACGTTACACGTTCAATTCCTCTTCTGCACAATTCTTTAGCGTAATCCGTCCAGACGCTTTCGCCCCAATAGCGGAAGCAACTCGTCTGCGACAACAGAAGATATAATAAAGCCTCTCGATATTCACGATTACGGGCATCAATTTTTTTATTATCAAATTTATTGTGGAAATCCGCGCTTAACCGGTTCATGGGGTCCAAAACATGCTTATATCCTTTAACCCAGTTTTTATCGTTTGTCCAGGAGGCCCGCTCCAGGTTAAACCCGGGATCCTGCTTATGAATCATCCCAATCGCTTCATCGGCGGCGCCGGGGCGGTTTTCTTTTATCTGTTCCCAAATCCTATGCTGTGAAATCGGCTGGACCGGGATAAACGATTTTTCATCAACACCGTTTTCTTTGAGAAAATCAAGATATTCGGAGCCGTTCAAGGCGACGGTCCCTTCGGTGCCGATTTCCTGGAAAGCTAAATTATAGCAGGGAGGGAATTCGTTCATCATAACCCCGCCGTTTTCGCCGTCACCGATCTGTAAGACAAAAGGCGGGATTGTTTTGCCGGCATAATCCTGTCTGCCTAAAGATTTTGCTTCATAATATGGCTGCATTTGAGCGACCAGTTTTGTGTCAGAGCC
>JAGLQN010000389.1 GCA_023136835.1 Candidatus Omnitrophota bacterium
AAGCTACTGTAGTAAATCCTTTCCATTCTTGGAGTCTTTTCTCCTGCCACGGAGGAATCGAGAGAGGTTTTACGTTAAGAAATCCGCGTAATTAACCAAAATCGGAGGACTCCAAATGATTACCTTTATAGAAACCAAACGCGCCACTTTAGGCTATCGGATATTATCCGCTTTTATCGCCTTCACATTTATTTTTGGCATTGTCATTCCGCCGCAAGTGACGTATGCTCAATTAATTCCTGCAACCATTCTCAATTTACCGTCGCCCGGAACCATGCTTCCGGTCAGCAGTGGGTATACACCTGCTCTGATTACGGGGCTGACGGTCTATCCCGAGAATCCTCTGGAATTCGACTTTATGATCAATACCGGAGATTCACAGCTTGCCGGTGACCAACTCGAAGATGAATCACAGAAATTGATCAAATATTTTCTGGCTTCGCTGACGGTTCCTGAGGATGAACTGTGGGTCAACTTATCCCCGTACGAAGAAGACCGCGTTATTCCGAAAGTCTTTGGCGAAACCGAAATGGGCCGTGACCTGCTGGTTCAGGATTACCTCCTGAAACAATTGACGGCGTCTCTGATGTATCCCGAAGATGACTTAGGGAAGAAATTCTGGGACAGGGTTTATAAAAAAGCCTATGACCGTTACGGGACCACAGAGATTCCGATGAATACTTTTAATAAGGTATGGATCGTTCCTGAGAATGCCACTGTGTATGAAGATGATGGAAGCGCCTATGTGGTCCAAAGCCACTTGAAGGTTATGCTGCAAGAGGATTATGTGGCGCTAAAGAGTAACCTGGATAATGAGCGCTTTGGTATGGATCAAATGATTGAAGAAGATGTTGAGGTCGTTAGCGGCATTACATCAGAGGTTGTCAGGGAAGTTTTGATCCCTGAGATCGAAAGAGAAGTCAACGAAGGGGAGACCTTTGCCAACCTGCGCCAGATCTACAATTCCATGATCTTAGCCGCCTGGTATAAGAAAAGCTTAAGGGAAAGCCTTTTAGGGCAGGTCTATGTGGACCAGAACAAGGTCAAGGGGATTGATGTCGAAGATAAGGCGGTTAAGCAGAAGATCTATAGCCAGTACATAGAGGCATTCAAAAAGGGTGTCTACAACTATATTAAGGAAGACTATGACCCTGTTTCGCAGGAAATTGTCCCGCGCAAGTATTTCTCCGGGGGGTATTATGGCACACAAATTACAACAGCTTTGTTCGTATTCGATATTGACGCTATTTCATCTCTTAGAGGTGACAGAGAACGTTTTATTTCTTTTCTGACTTATGTGAAGGAAATGGATCAAAATGATTTCAAAGACGTTGTTTTGCCCGAATTGAGAGAATTTTCGTTGAATGATCAGGAGTATATTTTAAGTCGGGTTTCAATTCAG
>JAGLQN010000039.1 GCA_023136835.1 Candidatus Omnitrophota bacterium
CGATCTTCATAAGCTGGTAACGGCAGCGCGCGTGGGCAGCGATCTTTTTAGCCCTGACGATCTCCTTGCGATGCCTCTGCCCGTACTCAAAGATCAGGCAAGACGGCGTAAAGCCCTTGTGTTTCGCGTAATAGAGGATCGTCGCGGAATCAAGTCCTCCCGATAATAATACAATTGCCTTCTTCATAGTTAGAAAGACACCAGACGCGGGACACAAGGCGCAAGAAAAAAAGTTAAAGATAAATATAGAAAAGAAAATAACAAAATCTCTTTATGCGTCTTCTGGCATATATTCCGCGTCCAATGTCCTATGTCTTGTGTCACGTGTCATGTGTCTTATCTGTTCCTTTTTTTATTCATAATACGTAGCGCTCGACGACTCCGACTCCCAGGCCCGGACTTGTCTTATCTCCAACGGACTTACAATTTCCTTTAAACGCGCGTAAACATATTTAACAATGTTTTCCGTCGTAGGGTTTTTCTCTTTAAAAAAGGGGAGCTCATTTAAGCAGACATGATCCATAGGTCCCAAAACTTCCTGAAGTTGTTTTTTAAGGACCGCGAAGTCCGCGACCATGCCAAGGTCATTGAGCCGGTCGCTTACAAGCGTTACCTCAATCTTCCATGAATGCCCGTGGAGGTTCCTGCATCTCCCTTGATGCCCTTCGATAAAATGCGCCGAGGCAATATCATTGCTAACAGTTAATTCAAACATTTTTACACCTTTGTAATATGTTTTATGTCACGCCCGAGAAAATTTTTGGCGATCCTTTTAAATTCTTGCGGCCGGTCACTGATCAAGAATTTATGCCGGGGCTTCCTTGTTGAAACTTTCCCGTTTTCCGACGCTGTCAAAAGCGCCCGCACGGCACTGGCAACTTCCTTGGCCGAATCGATCAGCTCAACTTTTCCTCCAACGGCCTTTTTGAGAGCCCCTTTCAAAAACGGGTAATGGGTGCACCCGAGGATCAAGACATCAATATTCTTGCTCCTCAATGGCGCCAGGTATTCTTTCGCGATATCAACGGTCACCGGTTTACGGAACCATCCCTCCTCGGCTAAAGGAACGAACAACGGGCAGGCTTTCGCAAACACCTTAACTCCCTTATCATAGCCCTTGATGGTGCGGACATACTCATGGCTCGCGACCGTTGCCGAGGTCGCGATGACGCCCACCCTTTTATTCTTTGTCAGGTCTATCGCTTTCTTTGCTCCGGGGTGAATGACGCCGACAACCGGCACACGGAAGTTTCTCCTCAAGGTATCAAGAGCGTAACTCGATGACGAATTACAGGCCACAACGACCATCTTAACCTTATGCTTCAAGAGAACTTTCGTGTTTTCAATTGAAAAACGGATGATCGACTCCTTGGATTTTGTCCCGTAAGGTACGCGCGCCGTATCCCCGTAATAAATGATGTCTTCCGAGGGAAGCTGGCGCATCAGTTCCTTGACGACCGTCAACCCGCCGAGCCCCGAATCAAAAACTCCTATGGCACAATCTTTATCGCGTCCCTTTCGCATAATCTGAAATGCTCCTCGCCAAGCTCCGCGCGATCTTTTGGCGATAAGTCTTTTTTTTAAGTAATTTCTCTTCCTTAGAATTGCTCAAAAAACCGACTTCCACTAATATTGCCGGAATTAAAGTGTTCCGCAGGACATAAAATCGCGCTTTTTTTGCTCCGCGGTTTTTTGCTTTAATAAGTTTGGCGGTTTTCTGACCGATCTGCTTGGCCAATAACTTGGATTCCGACTGCTTATGTTCATACAACATATCCGAAACGATTCTCTCGACATTCAAGGCGTTTTTCTTGATCGAAAGGTTGCTGAACATTAAACCTTCGTTTATTTTACGCTGTGTTGCGATCCTATCGACAAACCCAAGATCCGGGGCAGAAAAAGTCTCAAACCCATAAGCACTCCTTACACGCGCCGCGTTCGCGTGAACACTCACAAATAGATCGGCCGCCGCGCGGCTCGCGATTTCTGTACGCGCCTTTAGAGAAACAAATTTGTCGCTTTCCCTCGTCATTTTAACCTTAAATCCGCGCTGCTGAAGAATTTTCTTGATCCTCTTGCAAATATCGAGAACAACCACCTTTTCCTGAAGGCCGGTACGCCCGATAGCCCCCGGATCCTTGCCCCCGTGGCCCGCGTCAATGATGATACTGCGGAATTTCGGAATCGCGTATCCCTTTTTCTGACTGGCCTCTTGACGAAGGCGGAGGATCACTTTCGACTGAAAATCAGGAGGAACGATCACGGCGCTTTGGACCGTGCGTGCCGGCGCGCTGAGGGTGACCCGCTCCTCACCCATAAGGACAAGATCGCTGCCGACGAGCACTTTAGCTTTAGCCCCTCGATACTTTAGCGTCACAACTTGCGCGACTTGATCCCATTGCCAGGAAACATTGTTCCGGGCGCAGATATCTTTTAAATATGTTTCCCTCTTTGTCGAGACCGGAGGCTGTTTGGATACCGTTGCGCAACCACTGATGAACACGCTCGCCATGAGAATAAATAAAGCGGATAAAAGTTTTTTATTAGCCATGATCCTTTAAAATAGCCGTCCCAATCCCTCAAGAATTCTTGGGAGGCCGGACTTTCTTACAACTCCGTGTTCCTAACTGTTTCAACGGTTAAAAAAATAATAATCTCCGCTTTCCTTAATTTTTCTCCTTCATTGCGGAAAACAAAACCCAATAAAGGCAGATCCCCGAGAAGAGGGACCTTCCATGTCGAGGCGACCATAACATCCTCGAAGAGCCCCCCGATAATGATCGTTTCCCCGCTTTTCATTTGAGCCGTCACGGCCTCTTGCTCGTCCTCTTTGGTCTTTACAGCGACTTCCAAAGGCCCGTCTTTCTTGACCGTCGGGGTTAAATAAAATTGCGCCTTTTTTTCTTCGAGGGATGATGTTTGAACGTTGAGCATCCCGGTTGTTTCGTTCTCTGTTTTAATATTTCCTTGAAAGACCGTCTCGAGTACTCCAACCGTATCGAGGGCTTCTAATAATATGTCGTGATCTTCCCGCGAGATCGTCCCTAAGCTCAACGGCTTTGCGTCTTCCCCGGATAATACCAGTTTTTGATATTCAGAAACGATCGCCTCCCAATCGACGCCTTCCAGATGCTCGTCATTAAGAATGATCTTCAAGGTCCTCGCCGTCATTGAAACCTCAGCATGGAAGCGGTCTAACACTTCAATACGTTTTTTTATTTTCCCGATCTTCACGGGCGTATCGGTAACGATAACACTATTGGATTCTTCATCAAACTGAACCTGCCCGACATTCTTCGTCAGCAGCTCCTTGATGTCCGCGGCAATATTCCGGGCGCCGGCATACTCAAGCGCAAAAACCCCTGTCTCAAGTAAAATATCGATCTCGTCGACAAAGGCGCTCATTTCCCCTAGCCGCCCGGAAGCGCCCCTTAAAATAAGGGTCCGGTCCTCTTCATTGTAGCTGACCTCACCCTCAGGGCCTTTCATCTGCTCAAGCGTCTCAATAAGACTTGATGCTTCCGCATGCCGCAACGGGATGACCTTAATTTCAATCGCTTCTTGAGGTACTTCAAACTGAACCCCTCCATTTAAATCAGATTCCTCAGGTTCTATCTCCCCGGCTTTAATAATGTCATCATCACTTTCAACCTCGACGGAAATGATCGCCTCGAGTTCCACCTCACCCGCCCCAGCTTCCTTTTCGGGAGAAACAGGATCCTGAGTAACTCTCGCGTCGAAATCCAGCTCCCCCGTCCCGGCAACTTCTTCAAAACTCTCAGGTTCAGCCTGAATATCCTTATTGATCTCCACTTTCGGAGTTTTAAATATTGCCGGCTCCAAAGAAAGCTCTTCGATGGCAACCGCCGGATCAAGGCTTTTCTCAATCTGATTAAGAGCATCCCCAATAATCAAGTCAACCTTTTCCGGCTTTGGCGCTTCTTGAAGTTCCTGGGCAAAAATTACCGTCGTAGATACGGCGGCCAAAAGAACAGCGGCAACAAAAATAGATAGCGCGACTTTACGCATTTTTCCCTTCCAGCTTTTCATGGATCTCTTTTAAAGACAGTTTCTTTTTCTGCAATTTACGTATTTTCTTAAGCCGCTCGTAAGAGCTGTCGTCAAAATAGCGGAAATTTGTTTCCGGGCTGCGCCCGATCTCTTTCAATATTCCCAAACGCAGGTAGAATTTGAGTGTGTGGGTTGAGCATCCGCTGACTTTGGCCAGGTCTTTGATAAGATAGATGGATCTCATAATAATAAAGTGGTCAGTGATCACTATTTCTGCTATCCAAGTAGATAGTGAAGCCATATTCTCATACATTTCCCGCGAACTGTCAAGGCAATTCTCTTTGGTAATTTTCATTTTAAACATTTTTATCATTTCTCCTTCAGGCTGTCACGGATGGGTTTTGCCTCATCGTAGCGTCCAAGCTTTTCTAAAACTTCCGCCTTCGTGTCCAAATATGCGGGATAGTCAGGCGCATAACTCAAGGCTTTCTCAATCAATGCTAAAGCCGCATCCAGGTTTTTTTCCTCCCCGGCATAGAGCCAGGCAAGGTCATTGTAGGCATCCGGCAAATCGGGCTGTTTGGCGATACTTCTCCTTAGAAGAACCTCTTTAGTCTTTGCGTCATGATAGGAATAGTAGGCTTTGTATTCAAGATACGCCGGATTGGAGATAGCCATAATAATGATCGGAAGAATCGTGACGCTGCCATTGTAAACATAATGGGTGATGACGCTAGCAACGGTTGTCCCGCTCCAAGCGCGCAAGATGGTCAGGGTAAAGCCCAATGCCGTCACCATCGCAATGGCCAGCCAATCTCCCCAATATTGCCCGACATGAAGAAAAGAAAAGGTCAGCGCGATAATGGTGACCGCGCCTCTGATTCCGAGCCATTGCTTGATAATGTGGAAAAAATAGCCGCGGAAGACGATCTCTTCGATAAGAGGCGCGACGCAAATAGCTAAAAAAAGAAAAGCGAGGATCAGGCCAAAAGACTGTGTCGTTTCTAACACATCACTCAGGGGCGTCTGCGGCTGGATCTTCCTGGTCACGCTAAGATACGCGGAAAATAATGCGAAGGATAACCCAAGAACAGCCGGAATCAAGACCACCTTGACCCGGGGCCAGTTTCCTTTGCGCAGCCCGACATTTGTCAAAAAACCTTGATCCGAAAAATGCCGCGAAGACCGGTATACTAGGATCACGATCAAAAAAGAGGAAAATACCACCGAAAGAAGGAGATCACCCATTTCCGAAATAGCCCCTGCCGTAAGATCCATGGCCGCGGATGTCAAAAGGCCAAAAGCAATGACACCGTAAAACCAGACAATGATCACTCCCAGCGCGCTGGAAATCAGCGTCGAGATGTCTTGGCCGCCTTTCCATTCCATCGATTTCACAAACCGACCGCGCCTTAAAAGGTACACCGGAAGCACTAAAAGCAGGACCAGTAAGGGTAAATCTTCCCACCTGTTCTCGCAAAAGATTAAAACGCTCAGGATAAGCAGCAGGCTTAAAAGGATCTTCCAAATAGAAAACTGAAAGGCCATTTTAAACAATTCCGGGTCCCGTTGTTTAAAAAGGATACTATCAAAATAAATCGCAATAAGTAAACACAATAGAATTAAAGACATACCATTTCCGTAAGTTTGGAGTTCGTAACTTGTAACACGTGTTTTATTTGTAAAATCGGGACTTGGCGTTAATAATTAATTTTCGAAAAATCTTAACGCGAATTCTCGCTAATTGCCCCGGCACGCCACTACGTGTCGGTCGGGGTCCCGACCGAGCAAAAAGCGAGTGTCGGGACACGAGCCACAAACAACACGTTATTCTACCCTAATAGCCCCCTAAACTCAACCGACACAATAAAGATATTTCAAATTGGAGAAAAATCGACAAGAAAACTCTTCACTTCGTTCATCGTATCTTCTTTGCCGCGCTGGCTT
>JAGLQN010000390.1 GCA_023136835.1 Candidatus Omnitrophota bacterium
TCTCCGCCTGGGTATTGTCGATGATAATATCCTCCACACTTGGCAGTGGATTGACTGTCACTGTCACATTCGATGGCGCGCTGTTTCCGCCCGGCCCACTGCACACCAATGTATATGTCGTCGTAACCGTCGGGCTTACGCCCTCACTCCCATTAACGGCTTTCGTCCCGCTCCAACCATTTGATGCCATACAACTATCGGCATCGGCCGAACTCCAGATGAGAGTCGTAGGCTCTCCTTCCGTAATAGTGTCGGGAGCGACGGTTAAACTAACCGTGGGAGATGGCGAGACGCTTCCACCCACATACACCAATTTGATAGCATCAGCAATCGTGTATTGGCCGACATTGTCGTCATCCAACTGAACATACCCGCCTATCCCTTGCGCAAAGGGATAGGTTCCCAAGAGAACCCATTGCCCTCCAGCTACTTGCTGATTGGCATAATGTATCTCGGAACCGCCATCATAATAAACTGTATACCTCGCATCGGTTGGCCGGTTACTGACTCCATCAGGAAGCATATAGCTTACTTCATACTGTCCTGCGGTAATAATATCCGGCTGCCATTTTACCGTATCCTGCCCAGACCCTGTCGCGTTCCAATAATAATTGGGGGGATAATGGTCCGGCATGGCTGATGATGCCGTCCATGTTCCTACAGTCTGCGCCTGCGTGTTGTCAATGATGATGTCATCGACAATCGGAGGCTCAAAAGTTACTGTCGTTTCACTGACGGGTGTCGATTGCCCCGACTCATTAGCCGCCGCGTCATAAGCAGTGACAGTATAACTATAAGTTGTTTCGGGTATTAATCCAGTATCGGAATAACTCATCGTCGCACTTGTCCCTACTTCGACACCATCACGGAACAAACGGTATCCCGTCACCCCGACATTATCCGTTGACGCGTTCCATGTTAAATCAATCACGACATCTGAACCCGCTGTCGCGTTTAATCCTGTTGGTACATTTGGCGCTTCAGTATCTGTTGGCGGAGGTGTGCCGCCACCCACATACTCAAACTTCACCGCGTC
>JAGLQN010000391.1 GCA_023136835.1 Candidatus Omnitrophota bacterium
AAAAGATGGAAGACATCGGAATAGAGATTTACATTTATGGATTTTTAACAATCCCGGACGAGAATGGTGATTACAATGAAATGTGAGATAAAGTACATTGAAAGCAAACTTAAGGAAGAATATAAAACATTGACTATAAAAGGGATGTTATTAGTTATTATAATCTCGTCTGTAGCAGGATTTGCAGCTTCTTTTTTCTTAGAAGAATCTACTCTTTACATCATATTAGCATTGTTCCTCATGATTTTGGTATATGTGACGTGGGAAGATGCAGTACTGTACTGTAGAAATAGGAAAATCACAAATGAGAAGGAAATAGAATCCTTATAGATTCAAGTATTTAACCGAAGACGAACAAAGGCATCTAAAGGAAAGAGTATTATAAAAACAAAAACAAGGTGAAAAAAACAATGAAAATGGGAACATTATTCTCTGGGATAGGAGCTCCAGAAGAGGCATTAAGAGAATTGGGAATTGAGCACGATGTCATCTTTGCTTGTGATAATGATGAACACGCAAAAAAGACATATTTGAAAAATAATCAACCAAAGTGCTTTTATGATGACATTAACAAAATCGACCTGAGCGAAATAGAAAAAGTTGACTTACTCGTATTTGGATTTCCATGTCAGCCGTTTTCGTTCGCCGGGAAGGGATGCGGAATGGACGATTTTAGAGGCAAATTGGTTATAAAGGCGATAAACATTCTACTAAAAGTCAAGCCAAAATATTTCATAGCTGAGAATGTCCCTGGATTAAAGGCACAAGAGAACGGAAGAACATTGAAAAACCTGATGAAAAGAATGAGAAACAAGGGAGAGTATTCAGTGAAGTATAAAACGCTCGATTCTAAAGATTTTGGTGTTCCACAACAAAGGAAAAGAATAATAATAGTTGGAACGAGAAATGACCTTGATATTGATTTCAAGTTCCCATCACCAATAAATTCAAAGACTGTTTTAAAGGATGTCTTAGACATAGGTGTGGGTAAAAGATTTTACGCAACCAGAGATTTCCTAAAGAAGGAAAAAGTGCAGAAAAGACTAAAA
>JAGLQN010000392.1 GCA_023136835.1 Candidatus Omnitrophota bacterium
TTACTGAAATAAATGCTATCATGCACGGTTTCATGGATAAATTCCTAAAAATAATAGAGTTAGTAAGAGTTATTGTAACCTTCGCGGGGCTAAAGGAGGATGATATATCAGCTGAAGATTTGAACAAATATTACAAGGATGCTTTACAAATTGAGTATACAATTAACAAATATTTGCAATTCATCGAACACTTAAATGATCCGGATCAAATAACCCCTGATTCAATAAAAGACAATAGGGAAGAGAAAGGTGTTCCCACATATGGCTATATATTCTTCCTTATTCCTTATAAGAAACTGATAATGAGAGAATCTGGTCAAAATGGAGAAATTGCCAGCACCTCATCGCCGATTAACGCGCGAAGTAAAGATATCGGTGGTATTGATTTGAACACGATCGAGGTTGACCGGCAGGGTGCCGGAGTTGACATCCGGTTTGACCCGGTTGAAGCGCGGCAGATCATCGATATGGGTATTGACGGTTTCGCGCCTGTGATTATAAACCTCATACCCCTTCCGAGTGTCCTGCCATTGCTCGGCCTTTCCCCGCAAAGAAAAGAGGACGAAGAATTCGAGATATCCAGAAAATGATTCAATAGGGGCGACCAGTCGGTCTGTCCCCACCGAGACAATGGCTATGCGGATCGCCAAAACGGTTATTGGGTCATTGGTCACAGGATTTAAATCCATACTATACATTTCTGATAATCCTCTCAAACGGGATTTGGCAAAAATAATCCGTAAATGTTTAGCACTTTAAGTTATTGAAGGGCGGTAAGAGAGAGAATTTTAGCCAAATCTATGGTAGTGTTTACTTTCCGCGACGAGAATCTTAGTAGAAAAGACCAAAATCTTCCCAACGCGTTAAACAAACACAATAATCCCAAAAATCATTGACCTCTGTTTGTTTGTATAACATAATAAAGATTATTATACTAACCGTTCTTATTAAATCTTTATAAAGAAAGTTAATATAAGTTAATATGACCTAACCTGAAAGGAAGAATGATATGCCTGGACAGGGGAAAACTGTTTCTAAGAGTGAGAAAAAAGTCATGAATATCAAACAAGTAGCCGATTATCTGAGTGTGCATACTTCGACCATATATAAGTATGCTCAAAGGGGGACAATTCCCGCCTTTAAGATCGGTTCCGATTGGCGTTTTTCCGCGAAACATATTGATCTTTGGATCGATCAGAAGATGAATAACAACAGTAAATAAACGGGCAAGTAATATGCACTTAAAGGGAAGAACAGCTATTGTTACCGGTGCCAGCCGTGGGATCGGGCGGGCCATCGCGCTGAAACTGGCCCAAGATGGGGCGAATATTGCCTTCAATTATTTACGTAATGATCAGTATGCCGGGTCATTGGAAAAAGAGATCAAGGCGTTGGGTGTCCCGGTCATGGCTTTTAAAGCGGATGTCCGTGATCTTGATCAGGCGCGGAAGGTGAGAGAAACGGTTGTCAGCGAGCTTGGGAGTTTAGACATTCTTATTAATAATGCTGGTATTCTTAAAGACTCTGCCTTAGTGATGATGACCCCGGAAGATTGGCACGCGGTGATCGATACAAATCTCAACGGAACTTTCAATATGACCCGCGCTGTGATCATGACCTTTATGAAGCAGAAAAGGGGCGATATTATCAATATTGCTTCGGTCAGTGGTTTATATGGTATGGCACGCCAGGTGAATTACTCTTCTTCAAAGGGCGGGATGATCGCCTTCGCGAAATCTCTGGCGAAAGAGGTGGCCGGGCATAATATCCGGGTTAACGCGGTTGCCCCGGGATTTGTGGAAACGGATATGATCAGCCATTTGAAAGAGGATCAGTTAAAGACAGCTTTAGATAAGATCCCCTTAGGCCGCTTGGGAAAACCGGAAGATGTGGCCAATGTTGTCAGCTTTTTGCTGAGTCCGGACGCGGCTTACATAACCGGGCAAATTATTCAGGTTGACGGCGGGATGGGAATGTAACGCGAAGGCGCGTATTAAGTTGGAAGCGCGGATAGGCCGCACAAAAGCAAGGGAGTCAAAGAATGACAGACGCACAGATCAAAAGTGAACTTAAAGAAATGATGGCCGAGATCATGGAAACCGAGTCCGAAGAGATCAAAGATGACGCGCAGTTTGTTACTGACCTCGGGATGGATTCGATGATGGCCCTTGAGGTCTTAGCTTCGCTTGAGAAGAAGTATAAGATCGTTATTCCTGAAGAGGAATTGCTTAAGTTCACAACGCTCAATAATACCGTTGAAGTCGTTTCTAATATTATAAACGGTTAAACAAGAATATTCAGGATCGAAGGCCAGATGAGTAAACGTGTCGTTTTTACCGGTGTGGGTGTCCTTGCTTGCAATGGGAAGGGAAAGGACGAATTCTGGAAGGCTTTAGAAGCGGGAGAGTCGGGCATTAAGCCGATCTCTTTGTTTGACACTTCAGAGTTCTCAGTTAATATGGCCGGTGAAATTGAAGACTTCGACCCTAAGAAATATTTCGGCCCTAAGGGATTACGTTCATTAGACCGCAGCACCAAGCTGTTGGTTTCAGCCTCCAAGCTTGCCGTTGCCGACAGCGGTTTTAAGATCACCAATGAGAACACGGATGATGTGGGGGTTTCGGCCGGGACGACATTAGGAAGCTTGAAGAGCATCAGCGATTTCGATGAAGTGACCCTCAAAGAAGGGCCCCGTTATACCAATCCGGCACACTTTCCCAATACCGTTATCAATTCTCCCGCCAGCCAGGTTTCCATTTGGAATAACATTCAAGGATTTAATACCACGATCTCAACGGGTTTTACCGCGAGCATGGACGCGATGAGCTATGCCAATGACGCTATTCAAATGGGTCGCGCTAAGCTGGTCTATACAGGCGGCGTCGAAGAACTCTGTTACCTGACCTATTGCGGATTTTATGCCTTAAAATTCCTTTCCGGTTCCAATGGTGGCGGTCATTTTATCAATTGTCCGTTTGACCGCAGGCGCAACGGGGCGGCGCTTGGCGAGGGGGCCTGCCTGATCGCGATGGAAGAACAGACCCACGCGAAGGCGCGGGGAGCCGATGTTCTTGGGGAGGTCTTGGGGTTCGGGTATTATTTTGATACGTTCCGGATGAATAAATATAATCCGCGCGGGACCGGTATTAAAGAGGCCATTTGCGCCGCGCTTGATGATGCCGGGCTATCGACGAAAGATATTGATTATATTTGTTCGAACGCGAATTCCACGCCGGCGGCCGATAAAATAGAGACCGCAGCCATCAAGGAAGTGTTCGGGGCGCGCGCGCGTGAGATTCCGGTGAGTTCGATTAAATCCATGGTGGGCGAGTGTTACAGTGTCTCCGGGGCTTTTGCGGTGGCAGGCTGTCTTGGGGCGATCAAGCGGGGATTCATTCCGCCAACAGTGAATTTAGAAGAGCGCGACCCCGACTGCGACCTGGACTATGTAGCCAATACATCGCGAAAAGCGTCGATTAATACAATTTTAGTTATAAATTTCGGACCCAATGGCAGTCACTGCTGTATGGTCTTGGGGAGATACCGTGGATAATGTTGTGCTCGACCAAAAGCAGATCGCCGAGATCCTTCCGCAGGCCTATCCGTTTATTATGATCGACCGGGTTATTGAATTTGAAAAAGACAAAAGCTTGGTCGCGGTGAAAAATATAACGGGCAATGAATGGGTTTTTCAGGGGCAGGCTGATAAGACAGATGTTTTTCCCGAGACGCTGGTCATTGAGGCGGCCTTGCAGGCGGCTTTGGTTTTGTATCACTTGAACAAAATAAAAGAAGGCGAGAAGCGGCCTAAATATGTGCTTGGAAAGATTAAAGCGGATTTTGATGGGGCCGTTTTGATTGGCGACCAAATAGAGATCAAGGCCTATGCCAACAAGGTGCTTGATACCGGCGGGTATTCGGATATTGATGTAAAGAAAAATGGTAAACCCATTGTGCGTGTCGAGATTATTTACAGTGTGATCAGGTAGAAATTATGGGTAATAATGGAAAAAATCAGGATCGACGGGTGGTTATTACAGGACTAGGTGTCGTCTCCTCTTTGGGAATCGGATGGCAAACCTTCTGGAAGAACCTTATCGCCGGGAAGTCAGGCATTAGCCGAATTTCCTCGTTCGATACTTCCAAATATGACCGGCATTATGGGGGTGAAGTTAAAGATTTTCATCCGGAAGATTTCATTAATGGGGGAAAAATCCAATATTCAGATCGGGCATCTCAAATGGGGATGGCCGCAAGTAAGTTAGCCTTGGAGGATGCTCAAATTAAGGAGAGTGAATTACGGGATAGCAATACAGGTGTTTGTGTGGGCACAACTATGGGGGAACCTCGAGTAATGGAAGTTCTTAATAAGAAGTATTTTCCAAAAAGTAAAAATTTAAAGATTGATCGTCTTTCAGCGGTTTCTTATCCCGCAAGCTCTATAAGTAACAATATTGCCCATTACTTTAAATTGAACGGGTCTAATTTTGTTTTCTCGAGCGCCTGCGCGGCTGGTAATTACGCGATTCTGCACGCGTTTCAGCTTCTTAGAACCGGAAAAGTACCGGCTATGTTGGCGGGAGGGGCTGATGCTTTCTCCCGCGTCGCTTTTACAGGATTCAACCGCCTTTTTACCATGGCACCTGAGAAATGCCAGCCATTTGATCGAAACCGGAAAGGCATGTTAGTAGGCGAAGGAGCCGGCATGGTTTTTATGGAAACTTTAGACAGGGCTCAAAAAAGAGGTGCCTCGATTTATGCTGAAGTCTTAGGGGGTGGCTTAGCTTGCGACGCGCATCACATGACCGATCCTTCTATTGAGGGTATATCTAAAGCGATTCAGAAAGGATTAGTCAATTCAGGGGTTTCTATCGATGAAGTCGACTATATCAGCGCGCATGGAACGGGAACGAGAGGAAATGATAAGGCTGAGAGCTTAGCTTTAAATAAAGTTTTTGGTAAGAAGCTGCAAAATATTTCCCTTAGCTCGATCAAATCGATGTTGGGGCACACGATGGGGGCTGCTTCGGCGATCGAAACAATAACCTGCTGTTTGGTGATCAAAAACGGCGTTATTCCTCCGACAATAAACTTTGAGAAGGAAGATCCCGAATGTCATGTCAACTGCACGCCTAATAAAAGTATGCAACGGAATATTAATATTGCACTGAACAATTCACAGGCGTTTGGGGGGAATGATGCGTGTTTGATGTTGAAAAAGACTAATTATTTAAAAGAAAAATTATCTGCATGAGAAATTTAGCACAAAATCAGGATGAAGAATTATCCAAAATCTTTAAAGTCCAATATTATGAGGCAGTTTGTAATTTAGGCGTTAAATATGTTACTAAGATCATATTGAACATTCTTAAGAATTCAGGCGCTTGGGAATTACTTTTACAAAGATACTTTTCCGCATCTAAGCTGATGAATAAGTTAAATTATGTATCAGACAGGATATATGCCTTTGAATGGATGCTTAGGTTCTTAGTAAACAATGAACATTTAACAACTCAACATGAAAAGGACAACTGTTTATATAAAACAAGAATAAAGGACCCGGAGATTAATATAGATGAATTACGTTCATCAATTTTAGATATTGACAGAAATTTATTACCATCATGTGAATATATGGAATTTATATCAGGATATTATACGGATTTCTTTCAAGGGAAAATTGGCGGACATGAAATTTTGTTTGTTAAAGACAAAATGCGACTTTGGAACGAATATTTTAGCAATGAAAATAGCGGGTATGCTGTTTATAACCAATTAGGCGCATTAGGTATAAAGAAATGGGTTCCAGAAATCATTAAAGATATTACTTTTTTTGAAATTGGAACGGGAACTGGCAATGCAAGTTTACTTGCTTTAAACCAGTTAGAAACAAGCGGCTTAAACGACAGAGTAAAGAATTATATTTTATCAGATATTTCCCCTATATTTTTACGACTTAGTAAGCTAAATATTTCAGAAAATTATCGAGGAAACATACCAGTTCTAATAAAAAAAATAGATTTTAATGAGCCATTGATAAAACAAGATATTTCATTTAAAGATATTCATGTAATATATGGTGTTAATGTCCTACATATTGCAAAAGACTTATTATTTTCATTAAAGGAGCTCTACAACATTCTAAATCCAGGCGGGATGCTCGTTATTTCTGAATGCATTAGAGAAAAGCCCTCTGATACTCTAGTACAAGAAATAATATTTAATCTTCTTGACAGTTATACAAGTGTAAAGCTCAGCGAGACGTATAGAACAACGCCTGGATTTCTTACTTTGGATGAATGGATTAAAGTTTTTAAATGTGCAGGCTTTGATAATATTGATTATGTTATAAACAATGGTTTAGTTGATTGTGATAAAGTAAAGAACTGCCCGATGCATGCGATGGTTTTAAGGGGGATAAAAAAGTAAATATGAATATAAGGAGAAACCGTAGAATTGCAATAACTGGTGTTGGTCCTTTAACTTCAATCGGTGTAGGAAAGAAGGAATTGTGGAAAAGTATCTTGCAAAAAAGACAAGGTGTAAGTTATGAGAAATTTTATTTAGGAAAGGATTATCTGGGAAGTGCTCATATATACAAGATAAAGAATTTAGATATAGGAAAATTTGGCATAAATAAGAAAATTTTAAACGAAATTAATGTTTGGAGAAAGGGAAAAAAATCTTCAGATTTAAATTTTTTCTTAGCAACGATAAAATTGGCATTAGATGATAGTGAGTATGATGTAGGTAACGGTTCAAAAACAGGAGTTATTTTAACGCATGAACAGCCGGATGGAGAGCAATTCTTTTCTGATTTAATAGATAAATCTTTCGATTTCATAAAACAGAAAGGGGATCTTTCTAAGAAAGAATATTTTGAATTATTGAATAATACTTTCTCACGCGATGTGTATAATCAGCAAACATTTATGCCTTTATTTCAAGTTGCAAAAGTTTTTGGTGTGCATGGATATTCCTTATTTATTAATAATGCTTGTGCATCAGGGTTATATGCGATGGAGATAGCTTGCCAACTAATACGAAGCAATTTGTTAAATACTGTTATTGTTTCCGCTGTTGATAATTCAGGGTTATTGAGAAGTATTTGGATGAGAGAAAATAATTTGTATTCTTCGGATGGAAGAATACGTCCATTCAGTTTAGACAGAAATGGATTTGTATGTGGTCAAGGAGGAGCCGCATTGATATTAGAGGATCTTGAATATGCAAAGAGGAGGGGAGCTTATATATATGCTGAGTATGTTGGAGGTCGTTTTGTTCTTGAAAGCTGGAAGGTTGCTTTTCCGAATATTTTAGAAAATTATTATGTCGGAATTATAAAAGAAGTTCTAAAAGAAAACCATATATTGCCAAAGAATATTGATCTGATTAATGCGCACGGAGTTGCAACAAATTTAATAGATCAATATGAGGCAAAGGCGATCAGACAAGTTTTCGGAAAAACAAATTGCAATGTTATGGTGAATGCTCTTAAACCTTATATTGGGCATACTTTAGGTGCTAGTGGACTTTTAGAGATTGCTATTCTTTTAATTGGAATGAAAAAGGGAGCTTTGGTACCAACTTTGAATGTTGATCCTATCGATACAAAGTTGAAGTTAAATGTTGTGACCAAGCTCAAGAAAGCACATTTAAAAACTATTTTAAAATTATCATGTGGTTTTGGGGGGTTTGATGGGGCAGTAATTTTAAAAAAAACTTAAAGAGGTAGTATGGGACAAGTATTTTCAATATCTGGCGCTCTTATAATACTTACTAGCTGTGTTTTAGTAGGAATAATACTAAGGACTGGTAAAAACAAATCAAGTTTTATTTGGGTGCTTTTTAATATTGCTATTGCAACTTGGGGTTTTGGGGCATTCTTTATTGGTAGGGCTTCCGATCCTTCAATTGCTTTATCATGGTGGCAATTTGCCCATATCGGGATCATTTTTATTCCAGTCTTTATATTTCACGTTGTTACACTAATCTGTGAATTAAATAAACGCCCATTATTACACTTTGTTTATGCTCAAGCGGTAATTTTCTCAATTCTAAATCTATCAAATCCTAACTTTATCTTTTTGTCAGGAGTTAGATATGCATTTTCATCATTTTATTATGGGACATTAGGTGTTGCATATCACGCATTCTTTATTTTATGGGTTTCAATTGTTGTCTATGCTCATTATCAGTTATTTGTATCATATTTTAGGTTGTCCGGGATCAAACGAATTCAAATACGATATTTTCTTTCTTCTACTATTTTGGGATTCATTGGAGGAGGAACAAATTTTATTGCGGCTTATCAATTTAAAATATTCCCGTTTGGGAACTTTGCAATTCCTCTTTATAGTGTTTTTATAACATACGCGGTATTAAAATATCGACTATTAGATACTTCGATAGTATTTACTCGTACAGGAATTTTTGTAGCTGTTTATTCTGTTGTCTTGGGTATTCCTTTTGCTTTGGCTTTTGGATTGCAAGACGAATTAATGCTTTTGTTTGGATCAAGCTGGTGGATTGTTCCTCTAATTAGTTCAACAGTTTTGGCAACAGCAGGACCTTTTATATACTTATATATTCAAAAAAAAGCTGAAGATAAACTCTTAAAAGAGCAACGTCAATATCAGACAACATTGCGGCAGGCATCCATGGGGATGGGACAAATAAAAGATTTAAAACGCTTGCTCCAATTAATTGTCCATATTGTGACAAGAGCTGTATCAGTTGAACATTGTAAGATCTTTCTCATGCATGAAGAGTCTAAGCAGCTTATTCTTAAGGCTTCAAGAGGGAAGCAATCTGGTGATGATGAGGTCAGTGTGTTAGCTTTGGATTGTCCTTTGATAAATCATCTGAAAAAGATCAAAGAGCCCGTTGTTTATGAGGAAATTAAACAACAAGCGCAAGATTATAAAAATAGTAAATTTAAACCAATTGAAATCGACATAAGCAAAGTAAACGGTGCTTTAGTTGCCCCCAGTTTTATTGACCAAAAACTAATCGCGCTATTGGTTCTTGGAAAAAAGAAATCCGGAGAATTATATACTCAAGATGATTTGGCTGTTTTCTCTATTTTGGCGAATCAGGCAGGGTTGGCCATTGAGAACGCGCAGTTTTATGAACGGATGAAAGTAACACACATGCAGCTTCTAAAAGCGGAAAAAATGGCAACAGTTGGAACGATGGCCGACGGCCTGTCTCACCAGATCAATAATCGCCTGCACGCGATGGGGTTCATCGCCGGGGATGCCTTAGATACGATCCGCTTAAAGAGAGAAAAAAAACTTTCCAAAGATATGAAAGCTTTTCTTGATGAGATTGAGCGTTCATTTAGCAGGATCGAAGATAATGTCAAGCGCGGTGGGGAGGTTGTCGAGGGGCTTCTGA
>JAGLQN010000393.1 GCA_023136835.1 Candidatus Omnitrophota bacterium
GGATAGTTTTTCTTTTCTCATTGTGTAACCTCATTCATTATAGATTTCAATGATTGAATCTGCGATGCTGTTTATATTATCAGGCTTCACGTCTAAAAACAATAAACTTACCGAATGGGATTTTTTCATTGTATGTGAACTTATCTTCTGAGGACACGTAAGACCTGGAATCCCTTGAATTACTCTCCCTTGAATATCACTGACGATACCTACATCTTTTTCGGTAGCAGCTATTTTCAATAGTTTTATGAGTTCTTCTCTTTCAAGTGGGAAGTGATCGTTCACTTTATCAGATTCATATCCACAGTCTATTGAGTATCCTAATGACATATTATTCCCTCTTTATTGTGTTAACGACTATAGATGCTTCAACTCTTGAACCACATAAATCACATGCATAGTGGTCAAGCTCTTCTCCGGTCTTGTAAATTCTGTCTTCTCTTATGTAAATCATGGCCTTTCCACCACATTCGCATTCCACTTGTACATATGACATTTTCAGTCACCTGCGAAGCTTTCTTTGTATTTTTCGACCTCGGAGTCGATGTCAATACCTGTTTCGTTGATTACTTCCTTTAAATCTTTGAGGAAGAATTTTCTGCACATTGTCTTTGACTTTAATATCTCTAATCCATCCTCGACTCTCTTTAATGCCGCTTTCCCTTCTAAGCTATCATAAATGCCAGATTTGCTGTTCATATCCCTTTGTGCAGTAAACATATCAATGGAAGAAATCATTACACCTATAGCGTCTTCCAGCATCAGAACGGTTCTTATGGTATCTTCAAGTTTCAATGTTACAGTTGGTTCACTCTCGTTCATTAGTATCACCTATCGACTAAAAAGGATGGGTTTTTTTTCGTTCTTTGATCGAAGTTTGGATGATTGGGACATGCCCACAAACCTCCATCACCGACTTTTATGAGCTTAGTGCCACAGATTTCACATTTTTTCATGTGCTCACCCTATCCATTAATTTTCCTTCTGCGATCTCTTCATCGAACAGTTCATTGATTATAGGCGTAGCTACTCTCAGGAAGAATTCATTCCTCTCTTTCCACACCTTATCTTCCAATGCGGTTAAAGGTATATTGTGCCTGACCTTATCTTGAGCACGATTGAATATTT
>JAGLQN010000394.1 GCA_023136835.1 Candidatus Omnitrophota bacterium
ACACTAACTGTTTGGTTGTTGCCGTCTTTGATAGTATCCCAATTGGTAAGTGTTCCAACGTTGGCAATAGCAAGCTTGCTTTCACCGGTATTGCTTCTAGGAGTTGTCTTCTTCTATGCTATGTCATCTGAAGGGAATCGAGCGAAAGAGTATCTTGATCACAATGGAGGGGCACCTGTAAATCCTACTAAAAATAAAGAAGGTAACACGGTAAGCTCGCCGGTTGTTGTCTTAGACAGGGGCGACCAGACAGTTTCTCGCGGCAGTCAAATATTTGCATTGCATAGTAAGGAAGACGCGCGGTTAATCCGCGCGGGGCCGCAATCTGACCTTGGTGCAATAACCGTGCTTGATGAGAACGCAACAGAAAAAGTTGTCATTCTGAGTCCGAAGGACGAAGAATCTAAAGAAAAGATTCTCCGCTACGCTCAGGGTGATGAGAAAGGCGCGGCTGGCTCACCGATCAATTATGATGTCACGCCGGGAGAATATCAGACCCAAATGAACAAGAATTTTGCGGACAAAGATCGCGGGACTTTGAATGTCTTAAAGCTGTCTTTCGAGGAGCAATCAGCCAAAATGAAGGGGAATCGTTTGGCCTTCATCCCCGCTGATCAGCAGGAACTCGAACGCTCTCTATTCTTGAGTGTTGATTTACGTGAGAATAAAGATATGAGGGCTTATGCGCGAACGGTCCAAGAAAAGATCATAGAAATTCTCGGGGATCGCCGAAAAATTAGATTGAATGACCTTGAGACCCTTCATACCACAGTAGTTGGTAATTTGATCGGGGATAATACCCTGGATATCAGTGATCAAGCTATCGCGGGGATTTATAATCAATACAAAAATATTGTGGCTGATGTTAATGCCTTTGATATCGCGGTCCATGGCCCTCATTTAATGGACAATTTTGGTATTGTTCTCGAAGTCCGTACAGGCTCAAAACATTTATTGGCTATCCGTAGGGCTGCTCAGCAAATACTTGATCAGACAATACTTCCTGAAGGGGTGAGAGCTTTTGTTCCGGATATTACCCATATCTCATTAGGTTATCTTATTGATGCCCAACCGGAAGAATTGCGGAAAATATACGAAGTGTTAAAACAGTTCCGGCTGAATATCGAAAAGCCGGTTAGGGTTAAAGCTGAGAAAATACAAATTGCAAAAACAATTAATAAATCAATGAAGTATGATGGGGCGAAAATCTTTGATTTGCCTTCGTCCTCCGGCCTGGTTACGCGGTACTCTGAAGATAACCAATCTGGCCTCGGCGCGGTGCCGGTGTTCGCGGCCTTGTTCGCGGCGGCAAG
>JAGLQN010000395.1 GCA_023136835.1 Candidatus Omnitrophota bacterium
GAGGGCCCTATTTGCCCGGATCCTGCGGAAAGTTACTAAAGTAAAAGAGGCCGTCATTCTGAGGGCGAAGCACGAAGAATTTTATCAGTCAGAGATCCTTCGCACTCATTTTTCCCATGAGCATTTTGGGGAAATGAGTACAGTACTTGCTTCATCTAAAAAATATAAAGGAAAGCAAGCACGCTACGCTCAGGATGACGGGAGCGGGAAGGTAAAGGCTCAAACAGTCATCACGTCACCACGTCACCAGTCTCCAGTAACAGTTCCGGTTGTTCCGAAGGCTGAAACGATATCCCGAACTCCCGGGGCAGGCATAGAAAACAGAGAACGAGTCGCGAGAACAAGGAAGGGCTTAGAGGGTAATCCGAACAAGGCTCCTCCGGCTGAAATTATTAAGACTGTTATCCCCGCGTTTAACGTCCTATACGAAGATTCGATTCCCGCGGAACCCCTATCCGATAGTTCTGTTTTTACAGCCATTCCTGCTGTTTCCAGCCCGCTTGCTGATAATGGAGAAGAAGCAATAATAAGGAAGATAGTTAATGAGGCTTTGAGGAAGGCCTTGAGTCTCAAGCGACAGAAAGGTATTCATCCTCTAATCATGGGGGGAATTTTAGTTGGCAATGTGGCAAAGGGGGTCGCGGAAGTATTAGGTATACCTACAAAAGTAAATCAACGAGGCCGACATACAAAGGAGTTCGGGAGAATAGAATACATGGTTTTAGAGGCGTACTGTAAAAGTAAAGAACTAATGTTAAAAGATTTAAAAGCGAAAAAAACAACAACTTCTTTGTCTGTTTCAGAAGAAAAGGAGAAAATGCGGGCTGAATCCAAAGATGATGCTATTCCGGGAGAACAACCAGTTAAAGAGATAAAGGAGAGAGAAGAAACGCCTTATGCCGTTTTGTCTGAAATACTCATCCACGGTGAGCTTGACGCGAAGGTCGGAAAGGCAATAGAGAAGAGGGCAGAGGATGTGGTTGAGAAGATACTTAGCTATATTAACCCCGGAGAAGATAATCGGTTGCGGAAATGGCTTACTGTAGAGGTTAAGAAAACGGCCAAAGAGTTTGGCTTAAACAGGCAAGAGGTTAGCCGTATCTTCTATAAAAAACTGGAAGAGGAGGTAGAAGAACGCCAAGACTTTAAAGAAGACGGAGAGCCGGAATCAGTCTTGGTTGCTTTTGCTGTCTTAGAAGATTTGATCCCGGAAACGAAAAGATTTCTGGAAGAGTTTAGCAAAGTTATAGAAGATTGCTTGTCACCAGAGGGATCCGACACTATCTCACTACCTCATAAACGCGCCTCCAGCCCGGCGGAGAATAAGAAGACAGAAGAATCATCGCGGTCTATTTTTAATTCACACTCCGGGAGTGTGAAGTGGGCTTCTGAGGCCAAACCTCAAAAAGTAAATATGTCGGATTCTTCACCTTCTTCTGGTATGCGGCCGACGGTGACGGTGTTCGCGGCGGCAAGTACGGCGCTGGTCGCGTTTAATGGCGCGTGGGTCAGTGTTGCCATCCTGCCTGTCTTGATTTTTGCCGGCTTGGCGGATGCGAGGGCCTTATTTACCCGTATTTTGCGCGCGGTCAACAGGGTAAGAGAGGCGCAAGAAATCGTCAAAGAAAGGTTGCCGATTGAAGAGCACGTCAAGATCAACCCGGCGTTTCCGCGGGCTGAAGAAACATCCCGGGATTGCCGGTTGAGTGTCGGGAGTAAAGAATATATCGTAAGGAAACGAGAAGAATCAAAGGCCAATTTGAAGCGGGCTCTACCACAGGATGATGTAAAAGAAACTGAAACCAAAGGCGCTTCCTCGCCAGTGGAAGACCCATTTGTGTCTGATATGCGTCGTCTTGAGATATCGGATAGCCTTAATGTAATTAAGGAACTGATCGGCGGTGAGGACGACTTCTCAAAGAGGCGTCCGCTTGCCGAAGATTTGGCAATCCGTGGCGGCAAGCGTTCGCTGGATAAGTTTATCGACATCTTGAGAAGAGGGTCTGAAGCTGACAACGTAGCCAAAGCCTTGCAACCGTTCATTATTCAAGCCCTTGGAATTATGGGTGAGGATGCCCAAGAAGCTATCGTTCCCCTCGCGGAGTTTTATCTCAATGAAGAGACTCTGCCGGATATTCGGGATTTAATTTTTAATTCCTTAAGCAAGATTGGAAAAGTGGCAGATAAGGAAATTATTCAAAAGGTGAAATCAGAATTATTAAATCTTGAAGTTTATCCAGAGGGATTAAGTTTAAATACGACTACTACAATGAAAGTAAGACAGATGGAGATTCTAGGGGCTCTTGGAGAAGTGAATCGCATTACCGGTTTTATATTGAAAAATGCTCCTGAATTGCGGTTTAATGTTAAAAAGGCAGGTATTCATCAATTAGTCCGGCTCCGGGCATTTGAACATCTCAGGAAACTCGCGGAATCTAATCGATGGGTTGTAGGGGAGGAGCCTGCTGATAAGGCCTTGCCGTTATTAGTGATGGATTCGAAAGGGCCGATAGAAGGGAAAATACTGGTTTTCCCAACCGAGGTATTGCCGATGCATCATCCGGTTGCGGAAGATCCAGGCGCTTTTTATGCTTTGTTATTCCCGAGTCGGGATTGGCATTTTAGAAAAGGCAAGAAAGTTGGATCGAAGATCTGGCCCGGATCATTTGCCTTTGCGAAATTTTATCTCAAGGATTCCAAAATTATTCGTTATGCACATGTTTGTGATTTATGGAAACCCTTAAAAAGCAAATTAAAGAAAAAATTCAAACAGTGGCCCAAGACAATGATTTATGCCATTGAACAAATCGCGGCCCGAAAAGGGATTGCGCATGTTGTTCTTACGCACTCGAAGTTACATTCGGACAGCTGGGGAGAACTTTTCCCCAAGAGCATTGCGGAAGGTCTCTACGATAAACCGGCGGAAGACCTCGGTTACAAATTGGTTGAAGTTCCCGAGTTCACGATGGAAGGCCAGGCGATCGATCGATATTACGAAAAATATCTGGAGATTGATGAAGAAAGCGCCTCATCACCGGCGCAAACTCCAAAAACAAATGGATCTATTTTGACCCGTGATTTACGGCTCGCGTCTTACGCCTCACGTAAAAATACCTCCAGCCCGGTCGAGAACGATTCAAGGCTGCCGGTACGGAATCCATATACCGGTCAAAACGGCGGTAAAGGAACCATGCCGCGCTTCGCGCGGTCCAGGAAAGTTTCAAAGAGCGATGCCTGTGGCGCCGGCGCCGTGGTTGCGATGACCGATATGCCGCGAGGATATCAACATAAGATCTTAAACGCAATCATTAAGTACCGCCACGCCTTAAGTAATCTTATCCAACGACGATACGTCGCTTTTGGCAGTGCGGCGGCAAAGGAGACAGCCAAAGACCACATACCAGCGCAATTTGATATAAATCGTAACTTATTTAATCCAGAACAATCAGGTGTCTTTCGTGCGGATGGTGAACCATCAAGTTCTATTCGTGTGTCACCTATAACAAATATAAATAGGCTGCTGCTCAATCCACCGTGGCAGGTTGAGAGAGTTAAGAAAGCAGTTTATCGAGCAGCCTATGGTTTCGGGCCGCCGCGCAATATTCTATCAGCCTCTACCGTCAGTCAGAATTTACAAATTCTGACGCGGTCTAGCCAAGATCAAGGATCTTGGCAGATGGCAGGGGTGGTTTATAGAAAACTTTCAAACGCGGCGGCCCTAAACGCTTCCGGTTCCACGGAGGAAATTTATCCGAAGAGCTCTTCTCCGGTCGGTCCAGGCCGGCGCGCCTCATCGTTAATCAAATTCTCCGAATATATTCTGAAAAAATACGCGTCACTGTCTGACCGGCACGCGGTTGTTGCCGGGAAGATCATGGAATTGTTAGAAATGATGGACAAGAAGAACGACGACCTGCGCGGGCATTCCGAGCGGGTTGCCGTCTACGCCCTCTTGATCGCCAGGGAGATGGGTTATGGTTATGATAATCTTCTTCGGATCTATATATCCGCCTTACTTCATGATATTGGAAAGGTTGATGTCCCTGACGAGATCCTGAACGGCGTCCATTCTTTGGATGGTCAAGAA
>JAGLQN010000396.1 GCA_023136835.1 Candidatus Omnitrophota bacterium
TCCTCATTGTTAACAATAGCGGGCCAATTTATAAGAGAAACGGTCTCAACGATACGTGGGACCGATTGGAAAGCAAACACCGCGAAATCATTCGAAAGCTTGTTAAGGAAGGCCTTAACGACAGCAGGATCCCGCACTATTCAACCGACAGCTTCAGCATACTCAACTAAGGCAACACAAACAAGGGGAGGCCGGCAGAACTCTACCGTGGCAGGTATCTCTGGCCTCCCTGCGGCATTATTCAAACAGATTTTGAGATCCGGTACATGTGTCTTGAGGATCTCATTGAATACAGGAAAAGAAGCCTCAGGGAACTTATCTGAGGTCAGAGCAGGAGAAGCCGACAAACTCTACCGTGGCAGGTATTTGGAGGCCTCTCCTGCAAGGTATTCATCAATTAAGGAAACATCCTCCAGCCCGGTTGTTGAATCGATAGTCAGGACAATCACGGGAAGCCGCGGCTTGCTGTCGATTGGCGCGGCGGCATTGTTGGCCGCGCCCGTGGCGGCCTTTGTGCTGCCTGCCGGAACGGTGGTGCCTGTTATATTAACTGTTGTCCAATTAGCCGCGAGTAAATTTATGTTCAGCAGGTTAGCCGCTTTCAGAAAAGGCCTTGAGGTTTCCGATGAAGAAGGGGGCGTTAAGAATCTCAAGATATTTAACGCCCTGGATGTGCTTTACAAAGGGATCGCGGCTTTCGCCTTTACGCAGTTATTTCTGTATTGGGAAGTTGGCCTGACCGCGTCAATTTTGACGGCCAATATTGTCCTCGCCGCGATTGCTGTGCGGCATCCTGTGGCGGCCAAGGCGGTTATAACCGGCCTGTACTTCGTATTGGCTGTTGGCATGCTGATGAGCCTGATGTTATCCGGCGGACACGCTTCATGGGCCGGTATCGGCATCTTTTACCAAGTACTTGGGATCAGCGCGCTGGTTGAATCAACCTTCATGGAGACAAGGATATCCCACCTTGCGTTCAGGCTGGCAAAGCGCCTGAAGAGCCGCCTCATGAAAGAAGAGGGGATGCTTCAGAGTCTGGATGCCTTCTCAAGCATGATTGCGGTATTGGCTGCCGCGGGCGGATTGGCCGTTGCGGGCGGATTGGTCTGTCTCCATA
>JAGLQN010000397.1 GCA_023136835.1 Candidatus Omnitrophota bacterium
AAGTCCGTATAGCGACAACGACGGCGCCGGCCGGTGCGGAATTAGAAGATAATACGTCAGCACCTTTTTCTGTACGTCCGACAATAGACGAAGTGACTTATCCGGAATTTCAGAAGGTATGGTATTACAATGAGACAGGGACGATCCAATGGGAAGCGACAAGCGCGCCTAAGACCGATACAAACACTCCGCAGGTGAAGATCGAGTATATTAAGGGGGCTTCTGCGCCGGTTGAGATTATCGGAAGCATTGACAGTACAAACGGGACAAATATTTATCCGTGGAATCCGGTTGATGATGTAAAGCATGAGAGCGTGACGGTAAAGATAACATATCTGGATTATACCGGACCAGTAGTAGAAAAAGATTCAGCCGTGTTTAGCATCCGTCCGAGGATCACAGTAACGGATATTAAGACAAGTGGCTACTATGACAATGGCCTGCAAGCAGGAACTCTCTACACGAATATTATCCAGTGGAGCTATACGGGTACTAAGCTATCAAAAGTTAAGATCTATTATGATGATGACGGACCCGGAGGCGCGGACTTCACGGGAGTCATTGATGTTACGGGGAATGTTGATATTAGTGCCGGAAATCCAGGTATAGACTGGACGGTCCCGGCAGGTATAACTTTCAGGGACGATATCCAGATCAGGGTCAGAGATACCGATACCACAAACTTCCCTGATGTCAAAGGAGAAACTGTTAACTTTAAGACACGCGGCGGATTGGAACTGACGGCGCCGATAGGCGGAATAACATGGCTGGCAGGTTCCACCGTGCAGTCCATTACATGGGACTATTATGGCGATAATATGAGTACCATCGATATCTATTATGATGATGACAGTACTGATGGCCGCACATGGGACGCAACAACAAAGATATTTTCTGGTGTGGATCCTGGTGCCGATGGCAGCGGAAGTAAACTATGGGCTGGGGGGTCTGGGGATGCTGCTTCTGTACCAAAATTGGCGACCAATACAGGCGCCATTCTTATTGAATCGACCGGTGATCGCACCGTTGAAGACATTGGAGATGTTAAGGTCGGCATAATCTTTGGGACTATTAGCCCTAATGGCAATGAGACCTTATATTCAGAAATATCTTCTGATATCACATGGGAGGCCAGTGGGGTTACCGGCGTACTTGGAAATCCTGATGT
>JAGLQN010000398.1 GCA_023136835.1 Candidatus Omnitrophota bacterium
AAAAGTTATTAGCCGCTCATCGTGCTGGCATTGAAATCATCATTATTCCGCATGACAATGAAAAAGATCTGGTTGATATACCAAAAAATATCATGTCTAAATTAGATGTGAGACCCGTGCGCTGGATTGATGATGTGCTTGAAATAGCGCTCCAGGATATGCCTACTCCACTTGAAGATGATTCGGCAAGTGACAGAAAAACAAGCACAAAAGGCAAAAAAGCAGGATCCAGGGTGCAACACCACTGATTATTCTGAGTGTTGGGTGCTGGGTGAATTCATTGTGGGCTATCTTAACTAAAATAGGTGAAAGCCGCATTTTACCTGCTTTTTTTCATTGACATAGCTAGCCCCTGACTGGTATAAAATGCACGGCGTTTATATTTCAGGGCTATGGACATCTCTAAACAAGAGCAAAGATATAAAAGTATCGAAATATAATTATAAATAAAAGTAAACCTTCTTAAATACATAGGAAACAATAATGAACAAATCTGAATTAATTGATGCAGTTGCAGAAACATCTGGTTTATCTAAAGCTGACTCAAGTCGTGCGTTTGACGCAGTTATTGAAGTTATTACTAATGCCATGAAAGGCGGAGATCAAGTAAGCATCGTTGGTTTTGGTTCTTTCTTAGTTCGTGAACGTTCTGCTCGTGTAGGTCGTAACCCACAAACTGGTGCAGAGATTCAAATTAAAGCGGCTAAAGTGCCTGCGTTTAAGCCTGGCAAAGCACTTAAAGAAGCGGTAAACTAGCGCGCACTTTTGGCGGGGTGGTTAGCTCAGCTGGTAGAGCGTCGCCCTTACAAGGCGAATGTCGGGGGTTCGATCCCCTCACCACCCACCAATTTAGGACCGGTAGTTCAGCTGGTTAGAATGCCGGCCTGTCACGCCGGAGGTCGCGGGTTCAAATCCCGTCCGGTCCGCCATTTTCAATTATTAGTGAACTAGTAGAAGTTAAATTTTCTTTAGTTGACCAACATTTCACATATAATCCATTGAGCTGCTTTATAGCGCTTATATAAATTCATACAAGGTTAGTTTCATGCTGCAAGCTATTAATGATCGAATTAAAGGTTGGTTGGGTATTTCTATTGTTGCGTTAATTACGCTTCCCTTTGCTTTTTGGGGAATTAATTCCTATACCGGTATGGGTAGTGAGCAGT
>JAGLQN010000399.1 GCA_023136835.1 Candidatus Omnitrophota bacterium
TATCGTAGTCATTTTTATCATCCTTATCACTTATCGACAATCGTTTTTCCATCTACCCTGAACATTTTTCTCTCAACATCAATCACTTCGGGATCTATTCCGAAATGCTTTCGGACATAATCCACACCTCCACCTTTCTTGGTATCAAAGTCTATCATAAGGTCTTGTGTGGTTACTTCCGGCGGATATGGACTTGGAAGGGTTGTATGTAAGCTTACTTTGTCTGTACTGTCCGTGATTAAGACCACGGCTTTCTTAATGTGTATTGTGAAATCTTTCATTATTAAATCTCGAACGTTTCCCAAGAGTGGGCACATGTCTTGCACGTTTTGATATATTCTCTATCCGGTGAATCCTGCCCTGGTGTTCTCACCATCGTTTTGGACTTGAAACTTCCGCAGAGAGGACACTTACTTTCTGCTGGAAATGTAATATCTCCAAGCTCATCGACAAGATCACGAAATAATCTCCATTTTTTACTGTATGATGAATGTCTATGTGCCAACGCTAAAGCCATTTTCCGGTGAATATCTTCGATTTTCTCTTGTTTTGATAACATCCGTCCACACCTCTATCTTGTAAGTTTTAATCCCGTTAGATTGATTTTGTCAGGGATTTCATCAAAGTTCATTTCTCTGACCACTGTAGCGAGGCCATGAGTGGTGTGATTGCTTCCAAGCTTTCCGCTCCGCTCTTCAATATCGTAAGGTGGATAGATGAACTTTGAGATTGATGAGCTTACTCTACCTTTAGTAATTGATGAGCTTGCTTGGTTTCCGATACTTGACATCATAGTGAGCTCAGGCGAGTATTGCCATCCTTTTGATGCAAGTAATTCAGCATCTGACGGTTCAAATTTAGTTATTATGAATAGCATGTCAGTGCCTTCATCCAAGACATGCACAAATTTTGATTTTACCATTTAATTTCTCCTGTTTTGTTAGTATCTCGCTGATAAGCAAGTCACTCTTATTTCGGCTCTGCCGGGTTCATATCCCTCGTCCATTTCATCGAGAGTGCATATTCCATCTTTGCAGTTTAAGCACATTTTTTCTTCACAGTTTACAATAGTCATCTTGTATCACCACTTTATAGATGGTTCTAATGTTATAAAAGCATAACGATTTAAAAGATTAAAGTTTATTTCCTCTGGTACTTTTCTACATTGTTCACAACATGTCCTACATAATATCCAGCAAGGTAAGGAGTGCCAAAGAAAATCAATATCG
>JAGLQN010000004.1 GCA_023136835.1 Candidatus Omnitrophota bacterium
GAAAAGAAAAAGACAGAAGAGGAGCCTTCTAAAGAATAATGATAAGCGCATTTGCCAATTGTTTTAAGATACCTGAATTAAAAAAGAAGATCCTTTTTACTTTGGCAATCATCGCGGCATACCGTGTTGGATGTTATATCCCGACGCCGGGAGTCAACGGCGCGGTTTTAGGCGAGTATTTTCAAAAGATGACATCGGCGGCAAGCGGAAGCATATTCAGCGTTATGAATATGTTCTCCGGTGGAGCCCTTGAGAAGGCGACGGTATTTGCCCTTGGGATCATGCCCTACATTTCAAGCTCGATTATTATGCAGCTGTTAACGGCTGTCATTCCGGCTCTCGAGAAGTTGGCCAAGGAAGGACAGACCGGGTATCATAAGATCAACCAATATACGCGCTATGGAACGCTGGTTTTAGCGCTTGTGCAGTCGTTTTTTATTGCTCTTTGGCTCGAGGATAAAGCAGGATCGGTTTTTGGAGGATTGCAGGTTGTTAACAATCCGGGGTGGGCTTTCCGTATTGTGACTGTTTTAACCCTTTCTAGCGGCACATTACTTCTCATGTGGCTAGGAGAGCAGATCCAGGAAAAAGGGATCGGTAACGGCATATCCCTGATCATTACAGCTGGTATTATTTCTGCGGCTCCTTCCGCGATCCAGAATTTAACACAATTGATGTCTCCGACAGCGGGGGGAGGAACCCAATTGCAGCCACTGACGCTTTTGCTCATGATCTGTTTTTTGGTGGGTGTTGTTATCTCTATTACATTGATCACTCAAGCGCAGCGTAAGATTCCTGTTCAATATGCCCGCCGCATTGTCGGAAGAAAAGTTTATGGCGGACAAAACACCTATATCCCGCTCAAGGTGGATACTTCGGGCGTTATTGCGATCATCTTTGCGCAATCGATCATCTTATTTCCGGCGACCCTGGCAAGTTTTATCCCCAATGAAGGGTTTCAGTCGATAGCAGGTATTTTTACCCGGGGCAGTGTTTGGTATTACGTGCTTTACGGGCTTTTAATTGTGTTCTTCTGCTATTTTTATACGGCGATCGTTTTTAACCCGGTTGATGTCGCGGAAAACATGAAGAAACACGGAGGATTTATTCCGGGAATTCGCCCTGGTACGCAAACGGCTGATTATCTTGATTTTGTTATGACGCGTATTACATTGGCAGGTGCTTTCTTTATTATGACTATCGCTGTAATGCCGGATGCGATCATGGCATCCTTCAGGGTTCCTTATTTGGTGGCTTCCTTTTTTGGCGGCACCGGTGTTCTGATCACCGTAGGGGTTATGTTGGATACGATGAAGCAAATCGAATCTCATCTTGTTATGCGGCATTATGATGGGTTCATGAAATCTGGTCATATCAAGGGGAGACGATGAGGTTAGTTTTGTTAGGGCCTCCGGGAGCCGGTAAGGGTACCTTAGCTGCTTTTTTAAATAAAGAACTTAATATTCCTCATGTCTCGACGGGTGATATTCTTCGCGAGGAAATGAAAAACAATACGCCTCTCGGCCAGGAAGTAAAAAAATATGTTGAGAGCGGCGGGCTCGTTCCTGATGAAGTGGTCATAAAGCTCATCGAGAACAAGTTTTCCAGCGATAGCGCTATTGATAAAGGATATATGCTTGATGGTTTCCCGCGGACTGAAGTACAGGCGAAAAATCTAGACGCCATTCTCAATAATTTGAACAAGCAGGTCGATTACGCGGTGTATTTAAACGCATCTTTACCAGTGGTCATTGAGAGGTTAACGGGCCGGCGAATTTGCCGCAATTGCAGCGCTATTTTTCATATGAAAAACAACCCGCCGAAAGAAGAGGGCATTTGCAATGAATGCGGAGGCGAGGTTTACCAGCGGCCTGATGATAATGAAGAGACGATAAAGACGCGTATGGATGTCTATCTTGAGAATACGAAGCCGGTGATTGATTATTATGAAGCGCAGGAAAAACTAAAAAAAGTAGATGCGGATAAAGATTCTCAGGAAGTTCAGGAGAATCTGATGAAAATATTTAATGGCGGCCGATAGTTCAATCAGTATTAAAACACCGGAAGAATTAAAAATTATGCGCGAGGCTGGTATGATTCTCGCGTCGGTCGTTGTCGAAGCAAAATGTTCTTTAAAATCTGGGGTGACAACACGGGAAATCGACCAAAGGGCTGAGGAGTTTATTAAAGCCCAAAAGGTTATTCCGGCTTTCAAAGGTTATCGCGGTTTCCCTGGCTGTGTTTGTCTTTCCGTCAATGAAGAAGTTGTTCATGGTATTCCGGGAGACCGGATATTGAAAGATGGAGATATCGTGAGTTTGGATGTCGGGATCATCTATAAGGGTTATTATTCTGACATGGCGGTTACTGTTGGCATTGGCACGGTAAGCAAAGACTTGCAGAGATTGATGGATGTTACGGCCGAATCATTGCAGCAGGGTATTGATCAGGCACGGGCTGGTAACCATCTTTCGGACATATCCCACGCGATCCAGAAATATGTTGAAGCGAATCAGTTTTCGATCGTGAGAGAATTTGTCGGGCACGGAATCGGGAAACATCTTCACGAAGATCCGGAGATCCCGAATTTCGGTCCGCCTCACAAAGGGCCGGTATTAAAGGAAGGGATGGTCTTGGCGATTGAGCCGATGGTCAACTTAGGGAAAAGCCCGACACAGATCTCGGATGATAGCTGGACCGTTACGACGGAAGACGGAAAACCGTCAGCTCATTTTGAACATACAGTGGCTATTAGGAGTGATGGCCCTGAAATTTTAACTAAATAATTATTAATATGGCCAAAGAAGAACTTATTGAGGTTGAAGGAATTATTAAGGCAGCATTGCCGAATGCGATGTTCCGTGTAGAGCTCGAGAACGGCCATATTGTTCTGGCCCATATATCAGGTAGAATCCGTAAACATTTTATCCGGATTCTTCCGGGAGATAAAGTCAAACTTGAATTATCACCTTATGATCTCTCACGCGGGCGTATAACATACAGGAATAAATAAAATGAGAGTTAAAGCATCAGTTAAAAGATTATGCGGAAACTGTAAAATTGTACGGCGCAAAAGGGTCGTGCGGGTGATTTGTACTAATCCAAAACACAAACAAAGACAAGGGTAGACGTATGCCAAGAATTTTAGGTGTTGATATTCCAAAGGAAAAAAGGATCGAAGCGTCCTTGCGATATATTTACGGGGTTGGGCCGACGAGATCCTGTGAGATCTTGGCCCAGGCTAATATTGATTGCAATCGACGGGCCAAAGAGCTTTCCGATGAAGAGATCGCGCGGATCACGTCCATAATTCAAAGCAACTATATTACGGAAGGGGACCTCCGCAGGGAAATCAGCGAGAATGTTAAAAGACATGTTTCTATCGGGACCTATCGGGGTTTACGCCATCGCAGAGGGTTGCCGGTTCGTGGTCAGAGGACAAAAACCAATTCGCGCACACGCAAAGGGCGCAAACCGGGCGTGGGCGGCAAGGTCAAGAAAAAATAAATCGTTAAAGGATAATTGTTAAATGGCTAAACCAACGAAAAGAAAAGATAAGCAGAAGAAAAAAGCGCTAAAGGGAATAACGGCAGGTGTTGCCCATATCAAGGCAACATTTAATAATACGGTTATAACGATCACGGACATACAGGGCAACGTTATTGTTTGGTCGACGCCAGGCGTTGTTGGATTTAACGGCTCTAAGAAGTCGACGCCCTTTGCCGCCCAGCTTGCTTCCTCGGATGCTGCGCGGCGCGCGAGAGATTTAGGCTTGAAAAGTGTGGATGTTTTTGTCAATGGGCCGGGTTCCGGACGGGAATCGGCCATTCGCGCTTTGCAGGCCAACGGATTGTTGGTGACATCCATAAAGGATGTAACGCCATTACCGCATAATGGTTGCCGTCCGAGAAAGAAACGCAGGGTATAATTTAGGAGAGATAGTCTTATGGGAAAATATATTGGTTCAAGCTGCCGGCTGTGTCGCCGAGAAGGAGAGAAGCTTTTCTTGAAGGGGAGCCGGTGTACAACACATCGTTGCGCCTTTGACCGAAGAGCTTATGCCCCCGGTGAACACGGGGCAGGACGCCGCTCAAAGTTGTCAAATTATGGACTTCAGTTACGCGAAAAACAGAAAGTGAAACGAACATACGGTCTTTACGAGAAGCAATTCCGCAACTACTTTGCGAAAGCGGCCCGCGGAAAAGGTGTTACCGGCGAGGTCTTGCTGCAATTCTTGGAGAGAAGATTGGATAATGTTATTTACCGGCTTGGGTTTTGTACGTCTAGGCGTCAGGCGCGACAGCTGGTGAACCATGGTTTTGTTTTCGTAAACGACCATCGGGTCAATATTCCTTCGTTCTTAATCAAGCAGAACGACGAGATTTTTATTCAGTTTAAGAAGAAAGGCAAGCAGAACGTCGATGACAACATCAAAACCACTCAGGACCGGGCTGTACCTGAATGGCTTGAAGTGGATCAGGCGCATTACAAAGCAAAGGTCAAGCGATTACCTGAGAGGGAAGATGTTGGTTTCCCTGTCAACGAGCAGTTGATCGTCGAGCTTTATTCTAGATAAAATTCAACGTCCAACAAACTTATATTCACTAGTGCTCCATAAGTTTGGGACTCATTTAAGGAGGATGATATGGGAGTTAAGTGGCGTGATTTTCAGATGCCAAAAAGGCTAGATTGTGATGAGTCAACATATACCGATACCATCGGGAAGTTTATCGCCGAGCCCTTTGAGAAGGGGTATGGCATTACCTTAGGAAATTCTCTGCGGCGTATTTTGTTGTCATCGATCGAAGGAAGCGCGGTCACCTCCCTTAAGATCGATGGGGTTCGGCATGAGTATTCTACGATCCCCGGCGTGATGGAATCCGTTTCAGAAATCATTCTCAATGTTAAGAGACTGGTTTTACGGTCTCATTCCAAAGTGCCTAAGCCGGTCTTTATCAAAGCGGAGAAAAAAGGAGAAGTGACGGCGGCTGATATCATTTGTGATGAAACGATTGAAGTTTTAAACCCCAATCTGCACATTGCGACGTTGTCCCGTGATGCGAAACTTAATATTGAAATGGAAGTTTCCCGCGGCCGCGGTTATGTTCCGGCTGAACAAAACAAAAAAGATGTCGTCGATGCCATTGCGGTCGACTCGATCTTTACCCCTATTGTCCGCGTTAGTTATAATGTTGAAAATACCCGCGTCGGCCAACGGACGGATTATGACCGGCTGATCATGGAAGTGCATACAAATGGCGGAGTGAGCCCTAAAGAGGCGATGCTCTACGGGGCCAATATTCTGCAGCGCCACCTCGATGTGTTCGTCAGTTACGGACAGCTTCCCGAAGAGGAAGAAGAGGAAGAGGAAGTATCTGTTGAAGAAAAGGCCTTGTACGAGAAGCTACGCCTTCCGATTTCTGAATTAGAGCTATCGGTGCGCAGCGCGAATTGCTTAAAAGATGGAAATATTAAAACGATTGCCGAACTTGTCCGAAAGCCGGAGTCCGAGCTTTTGACGTATCGCAATTTTGGAAAGAAGTCCTTAACGGAAATTAATGAGATCCTCAAAGTTATGGGCTTGAGCTTAGGGATGAAGGTGGACCCTAAAAAGCTGCGAAAGAAAGACTGATTGAGGTAAAGGAAAACTATGCGTACATCTTTTCCAAATAATTCATGAAGGAAGATGTTACGTATTGGTTTCTTCCGGAAATAATAAGCTATTAAGTTAAGGAAAACCAATGAGACACGGTATAGCAGGAAATAAATTAGGGCGGAATTCAACCGCCCGTAAAGCGACGGTTCGAGATATCGCTAAGGCGACATTGATCCAGCAAAGGGTCTGTACAACGCAGGCCAAAGCGAAAGAAGCCAGGAAACTCGTCGATAAGCTTATTACTTTGGGAAAGAAGGGAACCCTTGCCGATAAGCGCCGGGCCTTTGCGATTTTATGCGATCACAAACTTGTCAGCAATCTCTTTTCGAAAACCTCGCCCCGTTTCAAGAACCGGGTGGGAGGATATACAAGGATCATCCCTCTAGGGAACCGGCGCGGTGATAATGCCAGGCTGGCTCTCCTTGAACTCACCGAAAAGGAAGAAATTGTTATTAGCAAACCAAAGTCTACGGCAGCGGCTAAGAAAAAAGATCTAGAAGCTGTTCCTTCCAAAGCTGAAACACAAAAACCAGAGGAAAAAATACAGGTCAAAGACAGTGTTGAAAAGGACGTCAAAGACCAGGGATCAAAAAAGGATGTTGTCAAGCCGAAACAGGTTGCTCCCGCCGCCGAGAAGGAAAAACGAGGAAGCAAGTTTTCCGGCCTCAGGAAAATATTCAATCGGAAGTCCTCAGGGAAATAATTTCTTTTAAGAGAGCCCATTTAAGGAGAGTGAAGAATTGGAAACCTTACCCTTAAAGATCAACAGTCGCATTGGAAAGGTTGTCGGTTCGTCAACGTTAGCGATCACGGCAAAGGCCAAGGAACTCAGGGCCCAAGGGTGTGACGTCGTTAATTTTGCCGCCGGAGAACCTGATTTTGATACTCCCGCTTCGATCAAAGCCGCCGCGATTCAAGCTATTGAAGATGGCTTTACAAAGTATACGCCGAGTATCGGAACTCTTGAATTGCGAAAGGCTATTGCCGAGAAATTCAAAAAAGATAACCAGTTGGATTATACGCCCGCTCAGATCGCTGTTTCTTGTGGCGCGAAACACTCTATTTATAACATTATTCAAGTTCTAACTGACGAAGGTGAGGAAGTCCTTATTCCTTCGCCTTATTGGGTCAGCTATCCGGAAATGGTCAAACTTGCCGGCGCGACCTCCAAAATACTTCCGACATCGGCCCAAACCCATTTTAAGATTACGGCCCAGCAGTTGTCTGAAAACATTACAGACAAAACGAAACTATTGATCCTCAATTCGCCGTCCAACCCGACGGGCATGTTATATTCGAAAGAAGAATTGGAATCGATCGCCGAGGTTTGCGTTAAAAGAAGCATTTATGTCATCAGTGATGAGATCTATGAAAAACTTATTTATGACGCGCCGCAATATACTTCCCTCGCGGCCTTAGGCAAAGAGATCCGCGGTTTAACCATTACTGTTAACGGTATTTCAAAAGCCTATTCGATGACCGGGTGGCGGATCGGATATGCCGCCGGACCGGAAGAAATTATGGGATACATAAAGAAACTGCAGGATCATTCTACGTCCAATCCATCTTCGATCAGCCAGATGGCCGCTTTGCAAGCGCTTAGGGAGCCCGAAGAGAGCGTCATCGTGATGAGGGATGAATTCAAGCGGCGACGGGATCTCATAACATCCGCGTTCGATCAAATACCGCAAGTTGAGTATATTATGCCCGAGGGAGCTTTTTATCTCTTTTGTGATTTTTCCAAATTGGGTGTTTCCCTCGAGATTGCCAAGCAGATTCTCGATGACGTCAACGTTGCGATTATTCCCGGAGAAGGTTTTGGAGCGCCCGGGTTCATGCGCTTGAGTTTTGCGACTTCCGCTGAAAGGATTCAGGAAGGAACAAAGCGTATAGCTCAATGGATCAAAGAACATCCATCCAAATAACGCATGTAGTGCAATTAAAGGGGGTCACAAGTGGATCTTAAAGAACTGCTCAAGCTTTCTATTCAACAAAAAGCATCGGATTTGCACCTTACGGAAAATAGCCCGCCTGTTTTACGCATCGACGGAAAACTGGTCCTCACCAATGAGAAGCCATTAATCAAAGAAGAGCTCAAGAAGTCCATTTACGCTATTCTTACGGATAACCAGAAGGAGAAGTTCGAGCGTGATAAAGAGCTCGATTTCTCGCTGGCCCTTGAAGGGTTAGAGCGTTTTCGTGTCAACGTACATATCCAGAAAGGGTCTGTTGAAGCGGCCTTTCGACGGATCCCACAATATGTTCCTTCGATCCATGATCTGGGGCTTCCTCCGGCGATCATGGATTTTGCCCGCCGTCCAAGCGGACTTGTTTTGATTACAGGGCCGACCGGTTCCGGAAAGACCACCACGCTTGCCTCGATGATCGAGGTTATTAATCAAGAGCGCGCCTGCATGATCATGTGCATTGAAGACCCGATCGAATATGTGCATAAGAACAAAAAAGCGGTTATCAAACAAAGAGAAATTTACAGCGATACGCATTCTTTCGCGGAGGCGTTAAAGAGATGTCTGCGGCAGGATCCCGATGTTATTGTCGTCGGAGAAATGCGTGATCTGGAAACCATTTCCACGGCACTGACGGCGGCGGAAACCGGGCACTTGGTGCTTGCAACCCTGCACACGCCTGATGCGCCCCAGACGGTCGAGCGTATTATCGACGTGTTCCCGTCGCATCAGCAGCAGCAGGTGCGCCTGCAGTTGTCGGCGTGTCTGCAGGGAGTCGCTTCCCAGATCCTGTTGCCCCGGGCCGGAGGCGAAGGCCGGGCGCTTGCTTCTGAAATATTGGTCGTGACGCCGGCGGTCAGGAACCTTATCCGTGAGCGGTCGGTCGAGCAGATACCGACGTCGATCCAAACCGGGATCCAGTATGGTATGCATACGATGGACATGTCATTAAAGCTATTGTATGAAGAGGGAGTCGTCAGTTATGAAGATGCCTTTGCTCAAGTGAAGAATGTCGAGGAATTTGAGCAGCTGCTTAGTGAGAAATAAATATTTTTAAGAGATAGGGCGGAGTGTTAATGTCAAAAAGGTTAGTTGAAGAAGCGAAGGAAAAATTTGGAGTTATTCTCGATGAACAGATGCAGCGTATTGAGGAGATGAAAAAAGGCGGCGAGGCGATTGATTATTCTAAAATCAATCCGATCATTGTCGGCGTTTGTTTCGGGGATGGCATCGGTGAAATTATTTCAAAGCATGCCCGGCATGCCTTGGAGCATGTTTTAAAGGATGAAGCCGAAGCGGGAAAGATCGCGTTTAAGGATATTTCCGGCTTGACCATTGAGAACAGGGCCGAGCATAAAAAGGCGATTCCCGACGATGTCCTTGAGGAGATCAAGGCCTGTCATGTGATTCTTAAGGGACCCACGACGACACCGCAAGCCGGAGACCAGTGGCCGAATATTGAAAGCGCCAACGTCGCGATGCGCCGGTATTTAGACCTTTTCGCCAACGTCCGTCCCGTGAAGATCCCGCAAGAGGGAATCGACTGGTGTTTCTTCCGTGAGAATACCGAGGGGGCCTATGTCCTTGGCTCGAGGGGAATTAATGTTTCTGATGATCTGAGCGTCGATTTTAAGGTGATTACCGAACAGGGCGCCGAGCGGATTATCCGGATGGCTTTTGAATACGCGAAGGCCAACCAGATTGACCGTGTCACGGTCGTGACAAAATCCAATGTCGTTAAGACAACGGACGGCCGTTTTTCACAAGTGGCTTTCCGTATTGCCAAAGAATATTCTCAAATCAAATTAGATGAGTGGTACATCGATATTATGACGGCCAAGCTGATCGATCCCGCCCGTCGCAAGGATTTCAAAGTGATGGTGCTTCCTAATCTTTATGGCGATATTTTAACCGATGAGGCCGCGCAGCTCCAAGGGGGAGTCGGGACGGCCGGCAGCGCGAATATCGGAACACGCTGGGGTATGTTCGAGGCGATTCACGGCAGTGCCCCGCGCATGGTCAAAGAAGGGCGGGCGCAATACGCCGATCCGTGTTCTATGATCCGTGCCAGTGCGATGCTCCTGCGCCATATCGGTTATGTTGAGCGCGCCGAGAAAATCGAAATGGCCCTCGAAATATGCGGCCAATTCGAGAAGAAGATGGTTATTACCGGAAGAGATACTGGAGTGACGGGAGAGGAATACACGAATTATGTTTTATCATGGGTCGATAACCCGGATCTGAAATCCCGTTGGGAATCTGAGATCTATAATTCAAGAAAATCGCTTGTGTGATGACTTTAAGCGGCTTTCCTAGACTATAAAACAAAAGCTGTGTTTACCCGTATTGATATGAACCTCGTTCCATTCCTAAAATAAATGGTTCGGGGTTTTATTGTTTAAAAAAGGAACATCAGGAATTATTCGGCGATGATACAGGAAATGACAACATGTTGCGTCGAGGACCTTGGGCTTATTGATTACAAGCAGGCTTATATCCTGCAGAAACAGCATGTTGCGGAGGTGCTCAATGGCGGGCCTCAAACCTTTCTCTTATGCGAGCACCCGGCTGTTTTGACATTAGGTCGTCTCGCTGATGAGAAAAATATGCTTATCGACGAGAAGGAACTGGTTAAGCAGGGTATAGGTATTCATCATATCGACCGCGGAGGAGACATTACCTTGCATGCCCCCGGCCAATTGGTTATCTATCCCATATTGGATTTAGGGAATTTCGGAAAGGATTTGCGGCGCTATCTTCACAGGTTAGAACAAGTTGCCATTGATTTATTAGGTGATTTTGATATAGTGGCTAGTAGGTTCTCCGGGCAAACGGGCGTCTGGACAGGAGGAAAAAAGATCGCTTCCGTTGGTATTGGTGTGCGCAAATGGATCGCGTTTCACGGTTTGGCGGTCAATGTGAACACCGACTTGAATCTGTTTTCAATGATCAAACCCTGCGGGCTTGATGTTGAAATGACTTCGATTGCCGGAATGAAAAAAAGGACAGTTCAAATGGCAGAGGTCAAAGAAAAGATGACCAATCATTTCTGCCGGAATTTCCGGTTGGAATGTGTAAAGGATTAAAGATGGAACATGTTATTCTCCCGGCGTTAGGTGAGGGGATCGAAAAAGCGAAAGTCGCTTGCTGGCACGCGTCGATCGGCGATCAGGTTGCCGTCGATACGGATATTGTTGAATTGGTAACCGATAAAGCCATTTTCAATGTGTCAGCGGAGGCCTCCGGTATTCTTCGGGAGATTTGTGTCGGCGAAGGAAGGGAAGCGAAAATCGGGGAGGTTTTAGCTGTCATTGAACCGCGATAAGATAGGCATAAATGCAATGAGCGAAGAGAAACATAAGAAAAGCCGCGTTCTGCTGATGTATATTACGAAAGTCTCCGGCCACCGGCAGGCTACGGTCGCTATTCAGAAATCATTAAAGCAGCTCGATCCCAAGATCGAGGCTCCGACGATCAATGGCTTCGGATATACCTATCCGATCTTGGAAAGGGTCGTCAACAGGGCCTATATGAGCGTTATTAAGAGGACGCCGAAAGTCTGGGATTACATGTATGATAATCCCAAGATTGTCAAGAAGTCCGAATCGATCAAGAATTTTCTTCACAAAACCAGTTATGAAAAAGTTGCCAAGCTGTTTCTGCGTTATAAACCTGATGTTGTTGTCTGCACGCAAGCCTTTCCCTGCGGGATGGTTGCCCATTACAAGAGAGATCGTGATTTAAAAACAACGATCGTTGGCGTCTTAACCGATTTCTCGCCGCACTCCTTCTGGATCAATGAGGGCGTTGATTACTATGTCGTGCCTTCGGTCGAGGCGAAAGAGCGGTTCATCAAGAAAGGCGTTCCTTCGGACGCGATCAAGGTTTACGGCATCCCGATGCGCTCAAAATTTTCCAGCCAATTGGATAAAAGGCCGATCGCCAAGAAACTCGGGCTGAATCCTAACATACCGACGGTTGTTATTATGGGCGGCGGACAGGGATTGGGGCCGATCAAATTGACGGTGAAGTCGCTCACGAAAGTTAAAATGGAATTCCAAATGATTGTCCTGGCGGGGGTTAACAAGAAGATTATCAGAAGTTTGAAGCGCTACACGAAGAAATCAGAGAAGAAGATACTGGTCTACGAGTTTGCGACGAATGTCGATGAACTGATGGAATTAGCGACGGTCATTATCACGAAACCCGGGGGGATCACGACCGCAGAGTGTCTCGCAAAGGGGCTGCCGATGGTGATCATTAACCCGATCCCGGGTCAGGAAATGCGCAATACGGACTTTCTAATTAAAAAGGGGATCGGCATCCGTATCGACGACACAAATGATATCGGGGAAGAGATCGAATTGCTGCTCAAGTCGCCGGAGCGCTTAGCGATCATGAGCAAGGCAGCCTATGAAAATGCGAGACCACACGCGGCCCTTGATATAGCGAAGCTGATCTTGGAGCATACCAATGGTTCGCTAGCGCGTAAAGACACGGATCGTCTCAATTCAGAAAACTATGTTTAAGTGCTTTTTGTACAAAATCGGTTTGTTCCTTCTTCATCGGTTGCCATCCCCCTTGTCCTATAAGCTTGCGGCGTTCGTTTCTGACCTTCAGTACTTCTTTTTGTTCCGGGACCGGCGGGCGGTTGCGAAGAATCTTGCGAACATCGTGCCATCGGCAGACAATATATCTTTTCTGACAAGGGATGTTTTCCGGAATTTCGGAAGGTATCTCATTGAATTCTTCCAGATGAAGGAAATGGTTGACGAGCAATTTATCAAGAACAATGTCCGTATTGAGGGGATGGACCATTTAGACAAGGTTTTGGCTCAGGGAAACGGGGGGATCATTGTTACCGCCCATATCGGCAATTGGGAGTTGGGCGCTGTATTGCTCAGCGTGCTGGGATATTCTGTTATGGCGATCGCTCTGCCGCACAAGGAACGCCCGGTCAACGACCTGTTCAATGATCAAAGGGAAGCGAAGGGCGTCACAGTTGTGCCGAGCGACGGCGCGCTGCGGCATTGCATCGAACAATTAAGAAGCAATAAGTTGGTCGCTTTGGCCGCCGACCGCGATTTCAGCAACAATGGTATTGTGATGGATTTTCTTGGGAGCAAAATGCTGGTTCCCAAGGGCCCCGCGATGTTTTCATTAAAGACCGGCGCGCCGATCCTGCCGATGTTTCTTATCCGTAACGGCGATGGAACATTTACTTTTTCATGCTCCGCGCCCATTTATCCGCCGGAGAGAAATGGGGGTGAGGATGATGAGATGATGAAAGGGGTCATGAAGCGTTATATGTCTGTCATCAAGGATAAGATTCTCGCCTATCCGTCTCAGTGGTTATTATTCAGGGAGTTTTCGCTGAAATGAATATCTGTATTGTCATTCCAGCCCATAACGAATCCTGCACGATAGGATATTTAGTCGAGTCTTTGTCGAAAAAAGGTTTTGATGTTATTGTGATCGACGACGGGTCGGTCGATGAGACGGGCGTCATCGCCCAGGAAAAAGGCGCTATTGTTATTCGCCATGAGGAGAAAGAAGGCAAGGGGTCTTCTCTTCGCGAAGGGTTTCAATATGCGAAAGAGCATGACTATGAGGCCGTGATCACCATGGATGGCGACGGGCAGCATGATGTCGGCGGGATTGACCGGTTCCTCATTGAGGCCCGGAAGAACAAGATCAGCGTCATCGTCGGCAACCGCATGGCGAATTCTGAGGGCATGCCTTTTATACGCTATTGCACGAATTACTTTATGTCGCGGCTTATTTCCTTGGCGTGCGGAGAATCAATCGTCGATACGCAGTGCGGCTACCGCTATATCCATTGTGATATTCTCAAAACGCTCGACCTGACCTCCCGGGATTTTGAAATTGAGACGGAGATTTTAATGAAGGCGTGTCAAAAAGGTTTTAAGGTCCGGAATGTGCCGGTCAAGACGATCTATCGCAACGAAGAAAGCAAGATCAATCCTTTCAAAGATACCATCCGTTTTTTTGCCTATTTCATTAAAGCGACCTGTTCTCGCAAGGGGTAGAAAACATTGTGTGGATTTGAAGTTTTAAGAAATAAAGGGGTCAGAGTCATTTATTATTGACAGACTATTACCCTTGATAAATGACTCTGACCCCTTTATTCCCGGATTCAATTCGTCAGACGGCTGACCCCTTTATTCTTGTTCTTAAATATTCTTAAAAGAACGAATTCCATTTTATTGGTGAGTAATATAATAGAGGGTATGATGAAAAAACGCTGGTTTTGGGATAAATTTCGATTGTTACAACGGCTTGCTTTCGCAAAGGGATTTTATGAGTCTATGATTGGATCACTACCACCCTCCCCAGACAAAGCAACTTCTCACGATTATCAAGTGTTAGCGAAGGTCAGTGAGCAACTTAATTTGCAAGATAAATATTGGGAAACAATTGAGTTTCTACGACAATATGAGGCCGGAAATACAATAGACAATACATCATTTTGGAATGAATTAGGTGTTGCATATGGAAAAGTAGGCGCAAAGAATAGAAATAAAGAGTATTGGCGGCTGGCATATGATGCTCATAAAAAAGCATATGACTTGGATCCAAGAGAACCTATATATTTATTCAATCTTGCTTTTACGGCAAGTTGGATGGAGAACCTTTTTGAATCACGCGAACTGTTTGAGGGCTATCTTGAAAGCGGTCATACTGAAAGGCGGGATCTCGCTCAAGAGATGATTGATGATATCAACAGAGTGCTTGGAGATCGCAATTGCTAATAATTCAGTTTGTGGAATTTGAGTGCTAAAATAATATTATGGCATGGATCGCCCGAGGTCAGCGGAAATGCGCATAACCCGGGTTGCGAGCAAATTCGCGCCTTCATTATGCGTATTCCGCTGAGCTCGGGCGTTAGACATAAAAAATAATAAAAATGGCAGAAACAATTATGACAGATTTAAGCACAGTTAATTTAGTAGTTAGTTTTCTCGGTGGCGGAGTAATAAGTGCCCTCATAAATTGGATAAGAATGGAAAGCGCCGATAAAAAAGACCGAAAAATGGAATTTTTGAGGGAGCAAATACAGAAACTTTATGGGCCACTCTATTATTTAATATTGCAAAATGAAAAACTATTTGATTTAAATGACAAACTAGATAAAGCCTATTGCAAAGAATATATTGGAAAACAGTGGAGTCTTGACCAAAATACACAAAATACGATAAAGCAGGAATCTTCCCAAACAATCGAACTGAGAAATGAATATAGTGAAATTGTTACAAAAAACAATATAAAAATAAGAGAATTATTGGACCAGCATTATGCGCTGATTGACCCAGACGATATTAAGACAACAATATTATTCTTTGAACGCCATATTAGATGATCTACCGAAGTTGATGAGAAAGGGAAATTAAAAACTCCTCGAAATATTTATAACCATATGGGAAACATTTCTTTCTTACGTCCCGAAGTTATCAAAAGAATTAAAGAAAAATTTTCAAAAAAAAGAGCAGAACTTGATAAATTGTTAAAAAATAAATGTCTAACTAGGCAATCCACCTGACCTTTTCCCTTGCCGAAATCGGCGCATGGAATATGGAATAAAGGGGGCAGAGTCATTTATTATCGGCAGGCTAGGAATTTTAACCGGGTTACGGAAAGTGTAGTAGAGGTAGAAAACATTGTGTGGATTTGAAGTTTTAAGAAATAAAATGGTCGATGAGCAGATTGCCGCGCGGGGCATTACGGACGAGGCCGTCCTTGAAGCCTTGCGCCGTGTTCCCCGGCACGAGTTTGTTCCTAAAGAGGCGGTTGACTTAGCTTACAAAGACTGCCCGGTTGCGATCGGCGAGGGGCAGACGATTTCGCAGCCCTTCATGGTCGCTCTTATGACGCAATGTTTAGGGCTCAATAAATCTAAACGGGTCCTTGAAATCGGCACCGGGTCGGGATATCAAACCGCTATTTTGGCGGAATTGTGTTACGAGGTCTGTTCGATCGAACGTATTAAAGCCCTTGCGGACGCTGCCAGGCAAAGATTAGGGAAGCTCAATTATACCAATGTTAAGATTTTTCATGGGGATGGCAGTCTAGGAGGGGCAGAAAGTCCTCAACTTTTTGATGCCATTATGGTCACGGCAGCGTCGCCGGGCCGTTTGGAGCACCTGATTATCGAATTGGCCCCGGAGGGAAGATTGGTCGTGCCGATCGGCGACCGCGCGAGCCAGACATTGAAACTTTTTACGAAATCTCAAGGCCGTATTCTTGAAGAATCTGTGTGCAGTTGCGCGTTTGTTCCGCTGATCGGCGAATATGGATGGCCTTCAGCGCCGACCAACAATTTTTCAGGAGGCACTCATTAAACGGGATCTCTCTATGGAAAAGAAGTTGTTTGTTGCAAGTATCATTCTTTCTTTTTTCGCCCACGCGCTAAGCATCGTCTTATTATCCTTGCCTTATTCGAGGGCCATAAGATCATCCCAAAAGTTTAATTCGATCGAGGTCACTTATCAGGATTTAAAATCCCAGGCGGAGTCGAAGGGAGAGACAGCATTTAAAGACTTAAAAGTTATTAAGGATTTAAAGTCTTTTGAAGACCAAAAGCTCAGGGTTCTTGATAAAAAAAAGAACATGTTCTCCACGATCGGCAGCCGCATAAAAGATATTTCCAAGCTGACCGGAAAATTACGTTCAAGCCAGAAGAAGACTCAAAAAATCACGACACTGGACTTGGCCAAGAAAATTACGCTTCCTCCTTTAAGCGCTGAGAAGATCACAAACCCGAAATACTTAACCTACAACGATGACATGCGCGATACTATCAGTCGGAATATCAAACAAAGGGCGTATGCTTATGTGAACCATCCGGACTTTGAGACGGGGGAGGTTTACTTAACCTTCGTGTTAGCCTCGCAGGGGATGCTTAAAGGAGTGAAGATCATTGACGATAAAACTTCGGCGAATGACTATCTGCGGGAGGTCGCTTTAAAAAGCATTGAAGAATCGAACCCCTTTCCGGCGTTTCCGAAAGGGTTTGACTATCCGGAATTCACCTTTAACTTGTTGATATCATTTCAGGATTGACAGTGTTTCTGGAGCTAAGGCCCCCGTTGACAAAGAGCAGGGAAGGTGATATTCTGAACAATATTCTCCGGTTAATTAAGATTAGTATTAAAGAAAGATGAGGTTATAAATGGATAAAGAAAAATATGTGGATGAATCCTGGAAAGAGCAGGCTATTGAAGAGAAAGATAAACTTAATGACACTGTAGTGCAGGAAACAGCATCTTCTGAAGCGTCTCAAACAGAAGGGGAAACACAAACTGCCCCCGAATCCCACGGCGAAGATCGCGGTTGCGCTGAGCATGCCCAAGACATCGAGATCAATTTTCTCAATTATATAACGAGTTTAGGGTTTCAAGCGATGATCTTTTTGGGGGAGATTCCTAATCCCGTGACGAACGAAGTGGAAAAGAACCTGGCGCAAGCCAAATTTCTCATTGACACGCTCTCGATGCTCAATGAAAAAACGGCCGGGAATTTAGATGATCAGGAAAAGAATCTGCTGGAAAACTCGATCCACGAGCTTCAGATGAGGTATGTTGAACATGTTCAGAAAGGGGCATCATCTCAAGGAGAGAAGTCGGCGTGAT
>JAGLQN010000040.1 GCA_023136835.1 Candidatus Omnitrophota bacterium
TTGCGGTTTCAGAACTTGGTGACAGTAGCGTTAATCTTGTTTGCCGTCCATGGGTGAAGCCCGCGGATTACTGGGCTGTTTATTTTGATGTAACCGAAAAAGGCAAAGAAGCTTTAGAGGCTAACGGTTTATCGATTCTGTTCCCTCAAAGAGATATTCATGTGTATCAAGAAGCGCCTGCGGGGAAAAGCGGCCGGATATAAATTTTCCGTTTGATTTTAGGCGGCGCTATACAACTCTTGTATAATAAACAAGAAGTTTGTGTAGCGCTGTCTTTTTTAAAAAAATTTTTCTGATATTCTTGACATTCTTTTCTGTCTTTAGTATATTCTTAGTCGGATTAGAATTAAGCTGAATATTAAAGCTTTGAACATTTTTCTTCTGCAGTTCAATCTTCTTTATAGATAAAGTACATACATACCAGGAGGGGCTATGATAGAAATTAAGAATATTTCGATGAATTATGGTTCCACGGTGGCCCTTGATAATGTCTCTTTTTCAGTTGGTGAAGAGGGCATTTTAGGGCTTCTAGGACCTAATGGTGCCGGCAAATCAACGTTGATGAAAGTATTGACGACTTTTATCTGCCCGAGCCAGGGGACGGCGCAGATAGGCGGGCATGATATTCTTGCAAATCCCCTGCAGGTGAGGGAAATTGTCGGGTATCTTCCGGAGAATGTGCCTCTTTACATGGACATGCGGGTGGATGAATATTTTACTTTTGTCGGTAACGCTCGAGGGATCAGCGGTACTGCTCTTGATAAAAGATTTAAATGGCTTCGTGAATCTTGCGGTATCGCCTCAGTTTGGAAGCACGGTATGCATGAGCTCTCGAAGGGTTTCCGTCAGCGTGTGGGACTTGCCCAAGCTTTAATTCATGATCCGAAAGTTCTTATTCTCGACGAGCCCACGTCGGGTTTAGATCCACTGCAAATTATCGGCATCCGCCGTTTAGTTAAGGAATTAGCCAGAGAAAAGACCATTATTTTCTCCACGCATATTTTGAAAGAAGCTGAGGTCCTGGCCGATTGTATCGTTATCATTAACGAAGGAAAAATTGTTTCGCAGGGAAGCCGGGAAGAATTGGCTGAGGACGCGATGAAATACCGCTGTCATGTGTTGACTGTTAAAGAGGAAAAAATGGCTGTCGAGAGAGCCCTTTCAGGGCTTCGCTCAGCCAAAGATATTTCTTTCGTGGACCAAACGCCCGAAGGGCTTGTGACCTTTGAGATCAAAAGTTCTTTTCAATCAGGAGAGGCATGGAAGGAAATTGACGCGCTCAACAAAGAGAAAGGCTGGCCTGTCAAAAACTTTAGCGAACGCACCTTTAATTTAGAGGATATGTTCATCGCGTTACTGTCGAAAAACAAGAAGGAAAAAACGTTTGTGTGATAGAGCAATTCTTAGGAGGGAAAAGTATGAATAAAAAAGGTAACGGTACATCGATATTCACGCGGGAATTATTTTCTTACTTCAATTCTCCCATCGCCTACATTTTCATTGTTGTTTTTGTTATGCTGGTCAATGCGATGTTTATGTCTCAGTTCTTTCTTATCGGCAACGCCGATATGCGCTCCTTTTTCAGTTTTTTCCCTATTATTTTATGCGTGTTTATTCCCGCGATTACCATGCGCCTTTGGGCCGAGGAGAAGAGAGGAAACACTTTTGAACTGCTTCTTACTTTTCCGATGAAAACCTATAAACTGGTTTTAGGGAAATTTGCCGCAGGTCTGGTATTTTACCTGCTCACGCTGATGGGAACACTATTGGTTCCTGTGATGCTGTTCTTGATCGGCAAACCGGATATAGGGCCGATTATCGGCGGCTATTTAGGGACATTCTTTATCGGGGCTTTTTTCCTGAGTGTCGGGATTTTTGTCTCGGGTCTGTGTAAAGATCAGATTGTTTCCTTCATTATTGCCATGATCGCCTGCTTTTTCTTTTACCTTTCAGGGCTTGATTTTATGGCAAGCCTTATCGATGGATGGCTTCCCGGAGTAGGGAGCTTTCTTAAGATCAATTTCGGGATGACGCGCCATTTCGAAAGTTTCCAAAGAGGTGTGATCGATAATCGTGACATTCTGTATTTTATCATCATGACGGTTGTCTTTTTAGTGCTCAATGTCTTTTCTATCGAGGACCGGTTAAGGCCAAAAGCCAAGGTCTTTTTCTCGACAGCGGTAGGGATCTGTATTGCTATCAGTGTGATCATTAACTCGCTTTTTATGGATATGTCACTTGGAAGATACGACCTGACCGAGAATAAATTGTACACGGTAACCGAATCGACGAAAAAGATCATGAAAAACCTCAAAGCTCCGGTTTTGGTCAAGGTGTACATTTCACCAACAGAAAGTATGCCTACGGCGCTTAAAACTTTAGAACAGGATGTCACGGACCGGCTTGATGAGCTTCAAGTGTTCTCCGGAGGGAATCTTTCCTATAAGGTGTTTCATATGGAGACGATCCACCAGCAAGCGGAAGAAGATAAAAGCGAAGATTCTCTCGAGGATAAACTTCAGAAAAGGGGAATCGCGCCCTTTCAGGTGCGCAGTATTGAACAGGATGAACTTGGCATTAAGTTGATCTACTCAGCGATTGCGATTGCCTATAAAGAAAAGGAAGAAGCGATCATTCCCCGTATTGTCCCGGAAAACATGAACAATCTCGAGTATGAACTTGTTTCCCGTATTTATCGGATGACTCTGGCAAAAACGCCGAAAGTCGCTTTGATAGCGCCTTATACGGACAAACAAGCTGATGCGCGTATACAGCAAATGTTAAAACAGATGGGCCAGACGCTTCCGGACCAATACAGAGAAGATAAGTTCCGTTATCTGGATGCCGTTATGCGCTATGAGGATTATGAAGTCAACAGGATCCGTTTGACGGAGGAAGAACCGATCCCGGAAGGCACCGATACGCTGGTTCTCGTTGCTCCGGAAGAGCTTAATGATCGCCAGAGATATGAGGTCAACCGTTTTCTCGCCGGAGGGGGAAGTGTGATCATTGCCGCGCAGGGATATATGTATAATTACCAGACGAGTGGCAGGCAAGGGGTTAATATTACACCGCAGAAGATTAATCACGGCCTTAATGAATTGATCGGAAATTACGGTGTTAAGATCAGCGAGAAACTTCTTATGGACGACCAAAATGACACGATCTCGATCAGCGGGTCAATGGGATTCGGGCCGTTCGAAGTCTCTATGCCGGTCAAGACGCCTATACAGGTCCTGATAAATGAGGAAAACGTAAATTCTGATATTTCCATTACCGGCAGGCTGAATCGATTTCTCTATTTATGGGGATCAGCTTTAGAAGTAGAAGAAGCCAAAGTCCAAGAGTTAAAGTTGAAGCAGACGACGTTATTTACTTCCAGTGAACAGAGCTGGCTTGTTGAAGATACCGGAGGGGTTCTTAAGCGGACAGACCTGCAGAGAGGTTTATTGGGTTATGGAGGCGCCCAGACTTTGGGAGTGTTATTGGAAGGGCAATTTCCGGATGCTTATGAAGGAAAGGCGGTTCCCGAGTGGCCTAAAGAAGAAGACGCGGATGAAGCCGTTGATGAATCTGTTGAGGAGGAAGGGGTTAAACAGGGAGAGTTAACCTTAAATCCGGGTAAGCTGCTGGTTATGGGCTGCTCTAAGATGTTTGAAGAAGAGATTATTCGAAACGGCGGCATGGCCAACCTATTTATTAATTCGGTTGATGCCTTAACGCTCGGCGGCGAGCTTATCAAGATCCGAGGACATCGGCCGATCAGCCGTTCCATAAAAACGGTTAATAAGATGAAAAAACTATGGTATCGTTTTATGACCATATTTCTAGTGCCGCTTATTGTTGTCATTTTAGGCGGCATCCGGGCGGTCCTGCGGAAAAAGGAAAAAGAACAATATCTAAAACTATTAGCAATCAGCGCGGAGTAAAAAAGGATGAACAAAAAAAGCTTAATTATTCTTTGTGTTATTTTTGCCATTCTCATCGGTCTTGTCTTTGTCAAGAAAAACATCAAACCTGAAATTTCTACTACCGAAGAAATTGTTGATATTATTGTTTCGCCGGTTAACATCGACGGATTTTCTGAGATTGTTTTGAGGTTAGGGGACGGCATCACAGAAAATGACGATAAGCCGCGAAATGTCCATTTAGTTAAAGAGGGTGGTCAGTGGATCGTCAAGACCCAGTACGGTGTTTATGCTGATGAAAAGACAATTACGCCCATTTTAGAGAAGTTAGACCAGCTCAAAGGAGAACTCAGATCCGATAAAAAAGGAATTCTTAGCGATTATGGTCTCGCTGATGATGAAGGTGTTCATGTTGAATTGCGACAGCAAGACGCCAAAGATATTTACGTTATTGTCGGAACGCAAAAAGCTGGTTATCAGAACAATTTTGTCAGGTTGGGCGGGACGAATGCGGTTTATGTTGTTAATGAGAACCTTCTGGGGACTCTTGGGCTACGGGGTGAGGAGGAAGACCAGAAGCTTGATGTAAAGAAATGGGTGGATAAACGCATTGCTCATCTTGAGGCTGATGATGTTGTGGGTATTGTGATGACAAAGACTGTGAACGAAACAGAAGAAGTTATTATCGATATTAGAAAGAAATCTGGTGATGGAAAGAAAAAATGGCAGAGTGTTAAGCCGTATGCGTTCGGTTTGAGCGCCTCGAAGATCAAGAGTATGTTAGAGAAATTTAATAGTATTTATGCCAGGGATGTTATCGCGCCTGACGTGGAGGGAGTCTTTGATTCTCCGGGGTGGGCGGGAACCTTTACCTTGGAAGATGGGAGTCAATTCAAGCTCGTGCGGGGCGTCAAAGACGAAGAGGAAAAGAATTATTATGTCAAAGTCGAGGGCTCCGGGTACTTTTATCTCGTGCCTGTTTCGACATTCGATAGCCGCGAGAAACAGCAAGGCGATATTTTCGCGGGTAATCCTTTGAAAGTGGAAGAGGGTAATGTTGAGGGAATTGAGATCAACGATATCGACAGTAAAAAGAAATTTAGAGCGTTAAAGAAGCTGTCGCTTGCGGCAGCCGAAACGCCGGCAGAAGGCGCGGAGAATGAGGGAGATCAAGAAGCTAAAGAAGAATATATATGGCAGGCTCCGGATGGCGGAACTATCGAAACGGCAAAAGTTAAGGATGTTATCAGTAAAATAAAGGATATGAATTTGGAGGCTGTTTCACCGTCAGGTTCTTCTCCTAAAAAAGCGCTGACGGTGGATATTACTAAAGAAGGTGAAACGAAAAAATATACAATTAGTAAGAATACGACATTAGACAATGGTAAGGAATGTCATTTCTTAAGGCTAAGCGGCGACGAACAGGATTATTGCGTTTCAAAGGTCCATGTGACGGCATTACAGAATGCCCTTCCATAGAGGGGGAGAACCTTATGAAGAAGCTTGAGATATTGAAGGAATTTAAGGAATTTGCCGTCAGAGGAAATGTGATTGATATGGCGGTCGGAATTATAATCGGGGCCGCTTTTGGAAAGATTGTTAATTCACTTGTTCAGGACGTTGTCATGCCTCCGGTTGGAGTTTTGATCGGAGGGATCGATTTTTCGGATCATTTCATCAGGCTCTCCGGGAAGTCATATGCGACACTGACCGAAGCGCGGGCGGCAGGGGCTGCGACCTTAAATTATGGCATCTTTTTAAATACAATTCTCTCATTTCTTATTGTCGCTTTGTGTGTCTTTTTTCTTGTTAAGCAAGTTAACCGTCTTAAACGCAAAGAGGATGTCACCTCGGTTGCGCCCACACAAAAGTCATGTCCGTATTGTTTTACAAGCATTTCCATCAAAGCAACACGCTGTCCGTTCTGCACATCTGAGTTGAGCGCTACTGAAGGCTAGAGTGT
>JAGLQN010000400.1 GCA_023136835.1 Candidatus Omnitrophota bacterium
TTTGAACATTAATGCGCTCTAAATATTTTATGCAACAGGCCCCGCTTCGCTTCACTCTGGTTGCTCTACCGCCACGCTGTTCTATTGTAAACTGTTTATTTCCAACGACTTAAGAAGGTGTTGACCTTCTCCTAAAACCTCTTTCGCTAGCTGGCGATACCGCTGGGCCCCTATCGAATGGGTATCATAAAAAGTGATCGGCTGCCCATGGCTTGGAGCCTCACTAAGCCTAATATTTCTTGGAATAACGGTGTCGTATACTTTCTCCTTGAAATACCCTCGGATTTCATTAATAACTTCGGTCGTTAAATTTGTTCTAAAATCCGCCATGGTCAGAAGAACCCCTTCGATATCTATCTCAGGATTAAGGCCGTCTCTGATCAAAGCCAAAGTATTCATAAGTTGAGAGACCCCCTCCAGCGCATAAAATTCACACTGTATTGGAACGATTATTCCGTCGCTTGCCACCAAAGAGTTTAATGTTAAAAGCCCTAGAGATGGTGGGGAATCAATAAAAACATAATCATAGTTGCCTCTTAAGGGTTCAAGAGCTTTCTTAAGACGATTCTCTCTTGCCAAAACTCCAACCAGTTCAATTTCGGCGCCGGTAAGGTCAATATTGCACGGGATAATGTCCAGATTGGGGTAAACATTCCGAATTAAAGCTTCTTCGGAAGAACACTTATGAAGCAGGACTTCATAAACGGATCTATCCAGCTCGTTTTTGTTGACTCCTACCCCGCTTGTAGAGTTCCCTTGAGGGTCGACATCGGCGATCAAAACTTTTTTATTAAGTTCGGCCAAGGCGGCAGATAGGTTAACCGTCGTTGTGGTTTTCCCTGTCCCCCCTTTTTGATTACATATGCAGATGATTTTTGCCATGGCGTTTACGGAATGAACCTTCAAAATCCGTGTTGGATATGCAGGAATGTTTCACGTGAAACTATTGCTTTTTTGTTTCACGTGGAACGTCGCTTAAAGAGCCTTCTTTATTTTCTTACAATATCCAGAAAAATCAAGAATTATTTTCGTTTTCTTTGAGTGAGGCTTTTATCTTTGCGGGCTTTGCTCCCTCCATGCCAAAAAGCCCTTTTTTCTCCTCGCAAACAATCTTTATTGTAACATCCTCGCGAGAGACTTTCAGGAATTCGAGTGCCCTCTTAATCGCTTCTTCTACAGTGCCCCCATCCACCTCAATACTCTTCGGCAAGCATTCCTTTGGCATATCTTCTTCCATAACCTAACCTACCTT
>JAGLQN010000401.1 GCA_023136835.1 Candidatus Omnitrophota bacterium
CGGCAATGAAAACGGAAAAATAAATAGCCGATCTGGCTGAGACAAATCCTTAATCCACAAAAAACGAGCCCCTTTAAATGAGACAGATCGCCATAAAACTTGGTAAAGCCCTATAAATACAGGCATTTGCAGCAACATCGGTAGGCAACCCCCTAAAGGATTCACTTTGTGCTCCTTATAAAGCGCCATCATTTCCTTGTTCATTTTCTGGGGATTGTCTTTATGCTTTTCTTTGAGGTTTGCGATTAAGGGCTGCAAAGATTGCATCCTCTTCATTGAAAGCATTCCTCGCATAGTCAGAGGATACATAGAAAAATAGATTATAGCGCTAATCAGTAAAATACATATACCCCAATTCGGAATAACTTTATAGAGTAGCCGCATTAAACTGGCAATAATTTTTGCAATACTATCAAATAAAGCCAATCGGTAATATTTCCTGATTTTCTCAAAACCAAAACCATACTCCTTCAATACCTCGATTTTCTCCGGTCCGGCGTAAATAATCGAGTCAAATTGGACATTTCCTCGTGCTGGAACCATGATTTCTTTTGATTTGATTATTACATTTAGAGAGCTTTCCGTAACAGGATCAATCTTATAACCTTGAGTTTCATATTCCGGTTTAATTAAAAAGCAGAAATAGCGATTCCGGAATCCATTCCAAAAAATCTGCCCCACATCTTCCTTTTTCTCCTTATCGGAAAATTTAAAAGCGCCCGCCTTTCGGTGTATTTCTTTTTTAGAATTTATCACATATTCATTTAAAGATTTATCTCTCGCTTTCGTCCTATCTAATCCATTAGATTTTTTGTCCAGACTGGACATTTCTATCGAATAACTCTTAATATCCAATTCAATCAGTTTGGACATATCGGACTTGTTATAGAAACTTATCCCGGATTCTATAATGTAATCGTCGTCTTCAATTGCATACGTTTTAATAATCTTCACATCTGTATTTTCATACACATATTTAATCCCGCTCTCGTTGCTTTGATCCAAAACAAAGGGCATGTCCTCATACCCCGATATGCCAGTTATGCCAGCAAGGGGGAGAGAAGTATCATATTCTTTGATTTTAATCTTATCTAATGTTGCCCCAATATTAGAAGTTTCGATTTCCAACTTTTGAGAGTCTAGAACCTCGATCGTTGCATTGATAGCTTGCTTCTGCTCAG
>JAGLQN010000402.1 GCA_023136835.1 Candidatus Omnitrophota bacterium
TACAAATAACATCTGCTGTTACTCCCGTTTCTGTTTCTGTAACTGGAGATGCTCCAGCCGACGTATGGACATGGGCATAATCCTACCCTGTACTACTGCAACCTATGCGGAAACAAGACCGAGGTCTTAGAGCATAGCCACAATTTGAATTTAAAAAGAGAAAGGATTGGCAGGTCGTTGCATGTTTGCCCGGCTTGCCACCTTCTCTATCACCGTAAAAGAAAAGATTACCAGTACTGGGGGCGCAAGGCCCACCAGAAGAAAAAGCCAAGCCCTCCCACCAACCTACACCTTGTAAGGTTAGGTTTAAAATATAAGAAAAACAGGAGGCACCCCTAATGGCAATAATAATTCCTTTCGCAGACCCCGATGCTCACGGGTCAATAGCAGGCTCCGTATCATTCAGACGGAGACGAGGCAAAGTCGTATTTCAAAAGAAGCCACACGGCAAACAGCCAAACACACCAGCACAACAAGCGCAGAAAGAAAAGTTTTCCGATGGATGGAAAGCATACCATCAGTTGGATGCATGGGCCATAGAATACCTCACAAATAAAGCGGCAGAGTTAGGCACTACTAAAGCAAATTTATTCTTGAGTCAATTTCTACTTGATGAAATACCCTCCACCTTTCCACTCAATCAAATTAAAAACATATTAAACCTAAGTCTACCAGAGCCCGAAGCGCCAATTGATGAAGGTCAACTGTACGAGTTTTTCAGCCAAATAGATGATCCCTTTAGTCAATCGCTACTGGGCCACATTTATGATAAAGAGAATATAGTATCTATCGGGGCAACAGTCGGAGTCCATAGCAGGTCATTGATCAGAATAGAAAACAAAGAAGTTGGCGCTGTTGTGATACCTTTTGATTACCCGCTTATAATAGACTACAAAGATTTATCAGACGTAGAACATACACAATTAATAAGGCTTCCTGAAATTTCACTCCCTGCACCCGGGACCCCGTCAACTACCAAATGGAATAACATAAAAAGCGTACAGGGTTTAACAATCGTAGACCCACAACAGTCAGGAGTCGCGGACATGCAGATTGAACTTCATCAAATAGTAGGAGGCACCAACCCTATTAGAATTATAGCTTCAATAGATGACAATAGAAATTCATCTAATGAGTTCACAGTACAGGCACCCTATTCAGATACTTATATTGAATTTGCAGACAACAAAGGAACCCCACTTGTAGCGACTAAAGGATTAGTCATAAATATAAACTGGACTGATTCAGGAGATACACCACACAATGACGTCCTGACCTTCCCGCGTGTTGAGAATGCAAATGGCGGCGGCCCTTCAACATCAGGCACCAACGACATGAGAAATTCAATTAACATGGAGATAAAATACACACAAGAAGCAACAGCCACAGGCATGACCTATGCACTCATAGCAGCAGGAACAGGAGCAGACGTTGGGCAAATATTAGGAGGTGTAACAGACAATAATAATAATTACACTGATCAACAAAGCCCCTCTGATTATACCGTGCTATCAATGAATATACTAAATAATGATGCATTCGAAAAAACATTAAATGAAGGTTACTCCATCGTAGTTGAATATATAAATGCATTAGGGGAAACAATAGAAAAAAGTATAGTATTACCTCAATTAACCATCCCAGCAAGTTCCTCAAAGACAATATATTTTGCAGATGATTTTAGCGTATACGATGAAGTAGGCCTAAGCACCCTACTACTCAAAGGATATATCAACACTAAAAAATTATGGTTAGCAGATGATTTCTCAATGTACTGGGACCAGGCATTAACAAACCTGGCAATCTCCCCGAAACAAAGCATTACTGAAATCTTTCTCGCTTCTGACTTTAGTACCTATTTTGATGAAGCTTTATCACAATTAGGGAATACACCTTTTTATTAATCTGGCAAATGATACCATTCCACCTGCAGGTGATTTGGTATCACTAGGTCCGGACAGACTGATACCACCTTTACCAGGTTAAAATGATACCATTCTATGATCATAGAATGGTATCATTCACCAGCTCAGATGGCTGATACCATTTTAACCGGCCGGAATGGTATCAGCGAACCGGTAAAAGCTATAAGCACCCGGCGCGTATAGAACAGCTTTAAAGGCAGGTTATTCTGAACCGGTTCAGAATCGACAAGTGGTATCATTCAACTGAAGGAGGATTTATAATGGCAATAATACAACCATACGCAGACCCAAGCGCACACGGCAAAGTCACCCCAGGGCTCGCATTCAAAAGGAAAGGGAACAAAGTCACATTCGGGGCGAACCGCAGGCCAAGGAATAAGAACACAGCTGCACAACAAACCCAGAGGGATAAAGTCAGGCAAGCAGTAGCGGGTTATAGAAAACTAAATTTTGAAGAAAAGATATTCCTTAAAAGACGTGGTTCAATGAAGAGTTCAAATCCTTATAATTTATATGTCTCCAGTCAATTAAAAAATCAAAATTGGTCAAAGGTAAAAGGTCACGC
>JAGLQN010000403.1 GCA_023136835.1 Candidatus Omnitrophota bacterium
CCGCAAATTAAATGTGGTTAGGGTACTAGAGTAACTTCAAATAACCTGAAGCTGTCTTTTAACAGTAACCTTTCTAACCTTCATAACTTTATCTAACGTTTATAACCAAAAAAATTCGTATCATATGGGCATATCAGTCGATAAAGATAAATGTACCGGATGCGGCCTTTGCGAAAGGGCTTGTCCGTTTGACGCGATCACGATGGTTGACGGCAAGGCAGAGATCGACCTGGACAAATGTACTCTTTGCAATTCCTGCGTCGAGGCCTGCCGTAAGTTTGAGGCGATCCAGATCATCCGGGAAACAACGCGCACCACTGATATGGAAAAGTATAAAGGGGTATGGGTTTTTGGCGAACAAAGGAAGGGCGTCGTCCAGTCGGTTGTTTATGAGCTTTTAGGAAAGGCGCGCGAACTCGCCGATAAGCTTCAGGTTGAGGTTTCCTGTGTTTTACTGGGGTCGAACGTCAAAGATAAGGCCCAGGAGATCATTAGCCGCGGCGCTGATATTGTTTATGTTGCTGATGATCCTAAGCTCGAGAATTTTCTCGATGAGCCTTATGCCCGGATATTGGCGAACCTGATCCGGAAACACCGGCCGGAGATCCTTTTGGTCCCGGCGACCGCGGTCGGGCGCTCTGTGATCTCACGGGTAGCTGTCCAATTAAGAGTAGGGCTTACGGCGGATTGCACGGAATTAGATATCGAGCCGCAAGAGAAATTTCTTCTTCAAACCCGGCCGGCGTTCGGCGGCAATATTATGGCGACCGTCCTCTCTAAACATCACCGTCCGCAGCTGGCCACGGTCCGCCACAAAGTGCTTCCTGAGAGTCAAAAGGATCCTTCAAGATCCGGAGAGATTATCATCACAGATTTTGATAAATCCTTTTTTATATCGAGGAGTAGAGTCCTTGATGTCGTTGAAGAACTTACCTCGAACGTTAATATTAGTGAAGCCAATGTGATCGTCGCCGGCGGAAGAGCTTTAGGCTCGGCTGAGAATTTTTATATCTTAACAGAATTAGCCGATGTTTTAGGCGGCACAATAGGGGCCAGCCGCGTGGTGGTGGATAACGGATGGGTTCCCTACGCGCATCAAATCGGACAAACGGGAAAAACCGTGTGTCCTAACGTATATTTTGCCTGCGGCATTTCCGGTCAGATCCAGCATCTTGTCGGTATGCAATCCTCCAAGATTATTATTGCCATCAATAAAGACGTTTCCGCGCCGATTTTCCAAGTCGCGAATTACGGTATTGTCGGCGATCTTTTTGAGATCGTCCCGCTTTTGACCAAGAAATTCAAAGAAGCCCTCAATAGAACATAAAATTTGGCCCAAAATCCCTTTTCGGGACAAGCCCAAAAAATTTCCTTGCCAACGCAAAACAATAGGACTAAAATATATTGATTATTAACACAGTACGGAGGGCTTCACGTTGAACGTCTGCTCGGTACAATCTAGGAAACTTTTAGGCAATCCTTCAAAAAGGGGTTGCCTTTTTTGTTGCCCGCAACTCAAACCGGTTTAGAAAGGAGTCATCAGGATGAAGAGATTAGTTGATGTGCATACAGGAGAAGTCATGGCTGGATCAGAGGAAACAATACTTCATTCCGATTCACATAACCGATGCATGGTCATTTGCGCCTATGACAGCACAAAAAAAGTCGGGGGATTGGCCCACGCGATGTTCCTTTCAGGAAAGCTGCATCACAAGGTTTCAAGACCGACCTTGAAGGATACAGGCGGCGCTATTGACGAAATGATCGATGACATGCTTCTTTTAGGCGCTAACAGGGAAGAGATCGAAGTGTGTTTAATGACAGGGGAAAATATTCCTCACCGGAAAGACGATCCTGATTATAACAAGACGCTTTTAGAGGCGATCGAGATATTGAAGGAAAAACATATTAGATATAGAGAAGGAATCGTGGCTGACGCCGGTGACCTGCATGTTTCTTTTGACGTCGAGACGGGTCATATTTCTTACGACAAATAATCTGTTTTAATTCATGGAAGGGGCTAAAGATCATGGATGTTAAACATAAACGTACAGTTGTTTTGGTGGGGCACGCGCACAGCGGTAAGACCTCGTTAACCGAGAGCCTGTTGTATGTCAGTGGTGCTACCTCGCGCAAGGGTGACGTCATGCAGGGAAGTTCTTTGAGCGACTATAATGACGATGAACGCGAACGGCAATGTTCAATCAATTCCAGTTTTCTCGAAACCACGTGCAAGAACCACAAGATCCAGTTTATCGATACTCCCGGGTATATGGATTTTATCGGAGAGACGGTCGCGGCGATCCGGATTGCTGACTCGGCTATTGTTGTCGTTGATGCGGTCAACGGCGTTGAAGTCGGCACCGAGGATGTCTGGCAGAAACTCGATGCGCTTAAGATTCCGAGAATCATCTTTATCAATAAGGCGGATAAATCCGAAGCGCATGTTGAGGAGGCGATCACGGCGGTCCAGCAGGAACTCTCAAAGGACGCCCATGTGGTCAACCTCGAAGATTCGGACTTGATCGAGTCCATTGTGGAAACGGATGACACCCTGCTTGAGAAATACCTGGAAAGCGGCACGTTATCTTCCGAGGAGATCAATAGCGCGTTCCGTAAAGCCGTTCTGCAGGCCAAGATCTTCCCTATATTAACAGGGAGCGCGGCAACAGATGAAGGTGTTAAGGCCCTGCTGGATGAAATTATCGATTATTTTCCGTCACCTATTGATCATCCGGATTTCCAGGTGCAGGATATTGCCACAAAAGAAGCGGGCACATTAACGCCTAGTGAAGACGGGCCCTTTGCGGGGTTTGTTTTTAAATCGGTCTTTGATCCTCACTTAGGATATTTATCTTTGGTGAGAATTCTGCGGGGTACGCTTAATTCTAATGCGGAGTTTTACAATGTGAACACCCATAGCAAGGAGAGGATCAGCTCTATTTCGGTCCTGCAGGGAAGAGAGCAAAAGTCCGTTGAGAAAGCGAGCTGTGGGGATATTGTTGCCTTGCCGAAATTAAAGCATACTCATGTTTGCGACAGTTTAACGGATCAGAAGGCGCAAGTTTTAATTGATCCGATCAATTTCCCGGAGCCGTCCATTTCGGCTTCGATCAAGCCGAAGACGCGCGCCGATGAAGAGAAAATCTCCAACAGCTTGCACCATCTCTGCGAGGAAGACCATACGTTCCGCGTCAACCGCGATAATGAAACCAATGAGTTGATCATTTCGGGGATCGGCGACCTGCATTTAAAGGTCATGCTCGAGCGCATGCGCAAACGCTATCATGTTGATGTGGATATGGGAACGCCTAAAGTTTCCTATCGCGAGACCATCACAAAGAAGGCGAGCGCCCGGTACAAATACAAAAAGCAATCCGGGGGCCGCGGGCAGTATGGCGATGTGGCTCTTGAAGTCGCGCCGCTGCCTCATGACGGTGAACCGTATGAATTCGTCAACAAGATCTTCGGTGGCGCGATCCCGCGCAATTATATTCCTTCTGTTGAGAAAGGTGTTTTGAAGACCATCAAGGAAGGGGTTCTGGCCGGATATCATATTGATTATGTTCAGGTTACCGTTGTTGACGGGTCCTATCACGAGGTCGATTCCTCCGATATGGCTTTTCAGATCGCAGGTGGTTTAGCGATGAAAGAGGCGATCAAGGAAGCCGGCCCTGTGCTTCTAGAGCCGATCATGGATGTCGCGATCACAGTCCCTGATGAATTTATCGGCCAGATATCGGGGGATATCAGTTCGCGCCGGGGTCGCATTATGACGAGCGATGTGAAAGGAAAAAAACAGGTGATCAAGGCGCAAATTCCTTTAAGCATGATGTTTAAGTATGCGACAGACTTACGTTCCATGACTGCAGGCCGTGGTAGCTATACCATGAAAATGTCACATTATGATCAAGCGCCGGGTAAAGTCACAGAACAGGTGGTCGAAGCTTCGAAAAAGAAGGAAGGATGATCACTCTGGTTTTACCGGTGTTTGTTCTACATGAACCCGTGTTCACGACCGGTGTGGTATGACGGTTACTTGAGATACCGATTTGGGTTTTAAAACAGCTCGATAACGAGGAGATTGTCAGCCCGCCGAGAAAATCAGAAGGACAGGCAAGGCTTTATTCGAAGCGGGAATTAAAAATGGTTAAACATTGCTGGTATTATATTAGCGAGCATGGCGTTAAGATTAATGGATTAAAAGTGATACTAAAAACGGAAGGAGGAAAAGAGGAATAAAATTTTTTTGTCTATAAGTTGGCACTCACATGCTGAGAGTGCTAAGCAATGTAAAATAAACAGTTAATCTCTAAAAAGGGGGAAACAATGAACTTAATTAAAAAAAGAAAAAACAACTGGTTATATGATCCATTCAGCGAGATCGATGATATCCAAAAAGGGTTTGATGACTTTTTTGGCTTTCCGCTCTCCAAGTTACTGGGTTATGAGACTCCTGCTTTTGCCGGGTTGTGGGTACCGGCTATTGATGTCCATGACGAAGGCGATCGCTATGTGGTTAAGGCCGAGCTTCCCGGGATGGAGAAAAAGAACGTGCAGGTTTCGGTCAATGGGAATATCCTCAGTATCAAGGGAGAAAAGAAAAAGGATAATAAAATAAAGGAGGAACATTGCTGCCGGACCGAGCGATACTATGGAAGTTTCCAGCGGAATATTAGGCTTGCAAATCATGTTGATATAGGTAAAATTAAGGCAAGTTTTAAGGACGGTGTGCTTGAACTAGCTTTACCTAAAAATGAGTCAGCCAAGCTTAAAAGTATCGATATCGAGTAATAGGATTCAGGTATGAAGTATCGAGGTCATAGAAAGAGTAAGGGAAGAAAAGCCGCATGGATATAGGAGAGCGTATCTTATATTCGTGCGGCTTTTTGTTTATCGGTATTGTGAAAAAAGGAGAAAAGAGATGAAAAAATGGAAACAGATATGTTCTTTTCTGGCGGTCCTTTTTCTGTCATTGTCGAGGCCGCCTGCTTCGGCCGAAGCCGCAAGTGCGCGCGAAACACCAGTCGTAAAAGTTGTAAGGGAAAACGCCGAGGCTGTTGTGAATATAGCGACCGAACACATTATTCTTCTTAGGGAGAATCCGTCTTGGGGGCGATATGGAAGCGAGTTTGATTTCTTTTTTGACCAGTTCTTTGGATTTCACCGTCCCCGCCGGGCCTTAAAATTAAAAAGCGTTGGTTCGGGAGTAATCGTTGATACTGATGGGGTCATAGTGACCAATGCCCATGTCGTTCATATGGCCAGCAATATCTTTGTTGTTCTCAATGACGGAACATCGATCGAAGGCAAAATGGTTTATGAAAATCTCCAAGATGACCTTGCGATCGTGAAGGTAAAACCCTCGAAGCTTCTTAAGGAAGTCAGGCTTGGGACAACAGAGGATATTATGATCGGTGAGTCTGTCGTTGCCATCGGCAATCCCTTAGGGTTGGAAAATACGGTTACCTCAGGAGTCGTCAGCGGAAAAGACAGGGAAATCTCTTCCCCGCGAGGAGTCAGTGTTATGAAAGGGCTCCTTCAAATGGACGCTCCCATTAATCCGGGTAATAGCGGAGGGGCATTGCTCAATTTAGACGGAGATCTCATTGGCATCAACGTTGCTGTTGTGCAGAATTCACAAAGTATTGGTTTTGCGATCCCTGTTGAGAAAGTCAAGGCCGCTTTAAAGGCACACGAGGATAATAAGAGTTTTTCTGTAAAACACAAAAAGAGGGAGGCTGATCCTAAACGGTTTCTGTTCCAGGGAGAGCCCGATCCTCTAAAGCCGGTTCGGCGATGGGACCCGTTTGAGGAAACGGCGCGCATGAGCGAAGAAATGGATCGGATGTTCCAAGGGGCATTCGGCAGGGGCGGCGGTGGTCCAGGGAAAGGGATGTTTAACAGCGATATTTTCTATGATTCGGATTTTGACATTGAAGAGACAGAAGATACATATATTGTTAAAGTCGAGGTCAGTGGAGTTGATAAAGATAAGATCAATATTGAAATTAATCAAGGATCAGTAACTGTATCCGGTGAGCATTCGGTCATTGAAGAGGAAAAAAGTCCTGACAGTTATTACAGCTCGCGCAGCGTCGGGTCATTTTTGAGGATCATTCCGCTTCCGGATGATGCCGATACGGAAAAAGTGAAGACAGAAGTCAAAGATGATATTATCATTATTACATTTCCGAAAAAATAGCGAAATGAATACAGTAGCTTTTATGAAATTACAGACCAAGATTCTTCAATGTATAACTTTATCTGTAAAATATTAAATAGTTTCAATTTCATTTGTTTTTAAGATCGAAATTAAGTGTTTTATGCTAGTATAATCGAACCGGAGGAAGGCAAGGTCACAATACAAACTTAAATCTTTTGATTTGGAAAACCTGCACAAAACGGTCAGTAAATGTTTAAATCGACCATGAGATTTATCCGGGAGTATCGGTTGGACTTTTCAGTTTAATGATAGGATTTCTTTTGTGAAAAAAATATTAAGCCTTTTCTTCGGCATCGCATTACCTTGCTTCATATGCTTCCTGCCGTTAGATGTGATTCCTATTGACGGCATTACTATCGTAGAGCGGCGGTTATTGGCCATTTTCGCCTTTGCGGTCATTTTCTGGATCTTTGAGCCGATTCCGGTCTTCGCGGCTTCTGTGTGTGTTATTTTTCTCGAATTGATCATGATCTCGGATGGGGCGCTGATATGGCTTCAAAGCGGCGCAGGCTCGCAAAACTTCGGAACACTGGTCCCCTACAAAGATATTTTCCATACGTTCGCTTCTCCTATTATACTGCTTTTTTTAGGCGGGCTTTTTCTTGCGGTCGCGGCGATCAAATATAAGCTCGATATAAACCTTGCCCGTGTTCTGCTTACGCCGTTTGGCAAGAAACCGGCTATGGTCATGCTCGGTATTATGATGATCACGGCTTTGTTCTCTATGTTCATGAGCAACACTGCGACAACGGCTATGATGCTCGCGATCATTGCCCCGGTCCTAGCCCTTTTTGACCCGGATGATCCCGGTAAGATCGCCATGGCAATGGCTGTTCCTTTCGCGGCGAATGTCGGCGGGCTGGGAACTCCGATCGGGACTCCTCCCAATGTGGTGGCGATGAAATATTTGACGGGAAATATGGCTATTTCTTTTGGAGGGTGGATGGCTTTTGCTTTGCCCTATGTGATCGTGCTGTTAATGTTCACCTGGGGGGTATTGGTGTTCTTTTACCGGCCGGTGGCAACGGAGATCAATCTGAAGATCAAGGGTGAATTCATGAAAACACCCAAAGCGGTCGCGGTTTACATCACTTTTGGAGTGACTATTCTGCTATGGTTATTCGGCAGTAAGATCGGCCTGAATTCCTACATTGTGGCCATGATCCCGATTACTGTTTTTACCGCCGGGGGTATTATTACGGCTTCAGATATGAAAAAAATGTCCTGGGATGTCCTCTGGCTTCTTTCCGGCGGTATTGCGCTTGGCGTGGGGTTAGCAAAGACGGGCTTAAGTAATCATCTTATTGAAAGCATTCCTTTTGATCAATTTTCGCCTTTGGCCATCGTTGCCATTAGTGTTTTGTTTGCTATGGTCATGGCGACGTTTATGTCGAATACAGCCACGGCGAATCTTATTCTTCCTATCATTGCCGCGCTTGGGGCGAGCCTTTTATCGTTAGGCGAATTAGGGGGAGCCAAAATGATCATTATTGCAACAACATTCGGCTGCTCGCTGGCAATGCTTCTTCCAGTCAGCACGCCTCCTAATGCCCTGGCCTATGCGACGGATTTCTTTAAAACTAAGCACATGATCAAGGCGGGGATCGTTGTCGATATGTTTGGATATGCGATGATCTTTGTCCTGATCTTTATTTTGAAGGGAATCGGGTTTTTCGGGTAATATGCTGTTAGGATGATGCGGGTCATTCTAAATTTATTATTCTTGCTAAAATCATAAAATCTGGTTAGAATCTCATATATTATACGTTGATAGAGTTGTTAGGAATTCGCCGTTATTTATCCCGACACCCAGAAGACCACGGGCATGTTCGTGCCTGCCGGCAGGCAGGGATGAATGGGAAAAGGTTTTGGTTGGGTCGGGATTCTGCCCCACGTGGAAATCGCGAGGGGCTCCATTAGAACGGTTTATATAGATTGGCAAAGTAAGCCTTTAAATTAATAATAATTTTTGGAGAAAATTATGAACAGAAGAACAGCGGTATTATTGGTATTTCTTTTGATCCTGGTTGGGATCATCATTATCGGCAAGCAAAAAGAACAGGCTATTCAATTAGAGCAGGTGGAGATGCAGGCGGCTAATGAATTAAGAAGAGTTGCCCTTGATGCTCAAAAAGCAAGGCAGCAAGCTCTGGAAGAGGCTAAAAGGATCGAGGTCGAAGCTCAAAGAGCAAAGCGAGCGGCTTTAAACAAAGCCAGAAGAGCTGAAGCGGAAGCTCAAAAAGCAAAAGAGATGGCGCAAGAAGCTGTAAGGCAAAGAGCTTCGGAAATACAGGCTAAGATCAATGATCTTGTTGCCCAGGCCAATGCTTTATTAGATAGCACCGAATATCAGAAAGCCATTGATATTGCCAAGCAGATCTTTAGTTTAGACCCGAATAGTTCTGAGGCCAAGTTGATCATTGAACAGGCTAAAGCAAAGCTTCAAGAGGCCGTTAAGCAGAAAGTTGAAGCTGTTGTCGAGGAAGTCCAAGAGAATATTGAGGTTCCCGCGGTTGACCTTGTTGTTCCGGGCGAATAATCAGACGGATTTTAGAATGAGCCCGAAAATGGCTGGCAGAGGCTTTAGCCGCAGTCGTATTAACTTATGTTACACTTTCAGCGTTATGAATAAATTAACGAATCAAAAAATGCGTGTTTCTTGCCTGCCTGCCGGTCAGGCAGGTATTACACTTTTTCTCGCGTGGAGAAAGTTAACAAGGAGAGGTGTGTTTTGATTTATTAATTAAATAATTTTTTTCAAGAATTTTCAAGCCACCGATCCTTAATCAAGATCGGTGGTTTTTTTGGTGCGCCCAGCATGGGC
>JAGLQN010000404.1 GCA_023136835.1 Candidatus Omnitrophota bacterium
GGTATTCTGCCCTTCGGGCTTTAATAAAAATAAAATGGTGACTGTCACCATTTTTCTCACCATTTTTCCCAGATCACAGGGCATCATGAATCGGCACTTCACAGTCACATCTGTTACGGAAACAAACAGGATGCCCATACTGTGAACAATCAAAATCTGCGCAATCAGTGTCGGAATCGCAGAAATCTTTCTCCGGAATGACGCGATCTCTCACCCTTTCTTTGGAATGACGCGCTGTCTCACTTTTTTCTTTTCGGGTTCCTGAAAGCCATAAATATAAGAACCAAACAAGTCCCGGACTCTCCCGTCAAATTGCCAATTTAATGTGTACGTCATCACGGCTGGACTCCCCCCACCCAAAGAATACGCCATAATACGCGCGTTTCCCCTTTGACCATTTTCCGTCTTGACTTCAATTTCCATGGCATAGGGCGGCAAGGTTTTATTGATCCTCGCCAATAAGATTCTCGCCGTCGGGGCGGTCTTGATTTCTTGTTCTCCCAAGCTTGTCTGTACTCCTTGATCATTTTTTAGAATCGCGATCGAGACTGGGTACATCTGCAGATAGTTCATCCCCAAATAATGCCGCAACGGGAAAGAGACAAAAAGCACCGTTATAAGGATAAGAACAATTAAAATGAGAATAAGAATTATTTTCTGCATGGTTAAAAAATGGTGACAGTCACCAATTATACTCAGTTCTTTATTATCCACTCATATCCGGAGCCGCTTTGGACCTCGATGGGTGTTCCGCTTGCGGCATCAGCCTGCAGGCGCTCTGCATAGATCCTCTTCACCTCGTCGATCGAAGTGCCGTTTCCCGCGGCAAGCTCTTGGTAGATGATCATCCGGTCGGCATTCTCCGCGCTGACCAGAGCCTGCACCAACGCGTCCGCCGCCCCCTCGTCCCTGATCTCAACCAAGCCCGAACAGTTCTCTCCAACCACACCCTTAACCTGCCAGGATACCAATTGCGCGCGCCGGTCACGGCGCCTCAGCGCCGCCCGCTCGACTTCCGGGCTTAAGCCATCGGCGGCATACGCCTCTTCGACAAAAATGTTCAGCAGCGATTGTCCCGCTTTCGATTGCGGTTCGTTGGGCTCGCCGGCAACAATGCTTTCGATCTCATCGATATTTTCCCGCACGTGCTGGTAAACATCGAGGCGCATCGAGATATCGACCTTGATCGGCTCTTTGGGCGCCGCCACCTGCACGCGCGCGCAGCCGGCCGCCAAAATGAAACTGACTATTACCACGAATAATGTTTTCATGATCTTTCCTTTTTTAATGGATATTATGCAGCGTTATATTTAGATCGCGTTTTCCCGCCTCGCCATCGAACGCCACATCACAATGGATGTTGCCCTCTTTAAGTTTAACCGCGACAGCCCCCGTATTATAGCGATAGTTCCGGAAACTTTCCACCAATAGATCAAGGGGTTGATTTGTCCCGCTGGCGAGATTTTCGAGGAAGCGCGTGTCGCGGATCACTAAGACGCCTCCGTCTTCCATCATGGCGAATTCACCGTCAAGTTTATCGAGGCGCGCGCCGCGCCCCGCGATAGTTACCTCGCCGCCCATCAGGCCGCTGATGGTAAATTTCTCTTTGAGCTTAAGATCGTCAACAGCGTTCTCCATATTGAGGGCCACCGCCTTAACATGCGCGAAATACGGCGACCCGGCGCTAAGTCCAAGGTTCGCGCGCCCGGCGATCTCCCCGTTGAACACTTGGCCCGATAAAGAATCAAGAAAAACAACGCCGTCTTCCAGGCGGGCCGCGCTTTTGACGTTTGTGCCCGCAAGCTTATCATATTGAATTTCCCCGATGAGAAACTCCCCGCGTTGCTTTGGCCCCCCGGCCCGTAGCGAGGCGTTCTTCAAAGTGATCTTCCCGCTTTTTAACAAGGAGACCGAAAGGTCGATCGCGCGCAGCGCCTGCTTCTGCGGATCTATCGCGGCTGACATCCGAGCTTTAAACAAAACATCGGCCGCAGTGACATTGAGGGTAAGATCGTCGAGTTCCAACTCACCCAGCACAAAGGCTCCCCCGGGCCCCAGGCTTAAATACTTCTTGAATACCAGGATGTTTTCTTTCGGGGTCTTTACATCAATAGTCGCATTTTTTAAAGAGACTTTTAAAATATGTTTGTGAAGAAGTGAGGGGAGATCATAGCGGATGGTAATCTCTGGGATATTGAAGCTGTAGGCCGGCTGTCTTTGGATGCGGATATCGAAAAAACTGATCTGCCTAAATGGCGAGATCTTCGCCTCCCTGATCGAAACCGCGCTTCCCGCAAATACCTTACCTAATTGCCTTGCAGCCAAATTCACAGCCACCGGCCCGCTCAGCAGAACTCCGGCGGCAACAAAGACAAGGATAATCGCTAGGAAGATAAAAATGCGTTTCATACTTAAGGACTGCCTTCCGGAAATTTAAACCTCTTAGAGCTTCGGCGAAATAAAAATAGCAATAAAGATAAACACTGCCGTAAAAAGAAGGCTTAATACTATAACAACATTCCGCCACCAATTGTACCAGCCATGACGGATCCAATATCCCGAGAGAATACCCGCCGTCGGGAAAACTAAGGATATCCATCCCGGCGAACACTGTGACGACTTTATGACGGCATAGACCGCGGTAATACAGATCACAGTAAAGAACATGCTATTGAGAAGAAAATAAACAAACCCGAATATCTTGGCCGGTTTTGATAATTTGCTTTTCATATTCCTGTGCAACCCAAACGGACCCC
>JAGLQN010000405.1 GCA_023136835.1 Candidatus Omnitrophota bacterium
ACCAAAACCTTCTTGTATTTTTTCCAAAGGAAGTTTGTGCGTGATCGCCGCCTCGACATCAATCTTTTTTTGCTCGATCAGGCTTAGGGATTCTTTAAGGTCGTCGGGCCCGGCGCCGTAAGAGGATGTGACCGTGATTTCATTGCGCCAGAAATCCACCGTCGGGAGTTTAATATCTTGTTGGGGGATCGCAAAGAGAAGGATGACGCCTTTCTTGTCGACGAATTCAAAGGCTTGTTCAACCGCTTGATAGGCGCCTGTACAAATGATGACGCGGTCGGCTTTGATATCGATGGGTTCCTTCGCGTGAATAACCCTATCCGCGCCGAATTCGCGGGCCTTATTCAAACGATACTCGTCGATATCGGTCGCGATGATCCTAGCCCCTTTGGATTTCGCGATTTGAATATTTAATAGCCCCGAGACGCCGCTGCCTAAGATCAGGACCGTGTGGCCTTCGCGGACATCAATGACCTTCTGACCCCGCACGGCGCACGCTAGGGGTTCGATCATCGTCCCCTCGTCGTAGGTGACGCTCTCGGGTAGGACATAAACCCCGTAGTCCACATTGATCTTCGGGACCCTAATATATTCGCTGTAACCGCCGGGATCATAATTGCCCGCGTGTAATGTTTCACAGGCGGTGGCATTGCCGTCGCGGCAATATTTGCATTCATGGCACGGGACGTGGTGGCTGACAAAAACTCTTTGGCCGGCTTGATATTGATCAGATCGGGATTCAACGATCTCCCCGGCGATCTCATGGCCTAAGATCCTCGGGGCCTTCTTGATGCGGTACCATTCCATCACATCCGTGCCGCAGATACCGCTCGCCGCAACCTTGACGAGGATCTCTCCGGGGCCGATCTTCGGAACGGGCATTTCTTCGAGGCGGATATCGCTGTTATTGTAATATTTCGCTACACGCATAAATTTTATTGAACACCGACTAATCCGTCTTTTTCTTTGGATTCTTTAAAGATCTCCTCGGCTCCCCGGACAGAGACGTTCTCGTGAATGATCGCCTGAAGGGCCTTTGCGACCGCGACCGGGTGAGGCGTCTTCCAAACATTCCTTCCGAGGTTAATGCCGACCGCGCCGTTTTGCATTCCGTCGCGGACAAATTCAAAGACTTCTTTTTCCGTTTCGCATTTCGGGCCGCCGGCCATAATGACCGGAACCGGGCATCCCCGGACGACCTTATCAAAATCCTTATCGCACCAGTAGGTCTTCACGACGCGCGCGCCGAGCTCCGCGGCGATCCGGCAGCAAAGTCCGAGATAGCGGGCCTCGCGCTTTTCCAGTTCTTTTCCGACCGCCGTTACCGCCATGACCGGAATGCCGTAATCCTCACAATCATTGACGAGATCGGTTAAATTCTTTAATGACTGCCGCTCGTAATCGCTGCCGACAAAAACGGAAACACCGACCGCCGAGGCATTAACGCGGATAACCTCCTCGACCGACGTGGTGACTTCTTCATTGGCCAGGTCCGCGCCGATAATGCTCGTGCAGCCCGAAGCCCTTAAAACGATCGGTTTGCTGATCGCCGCGTCAATGGCCGAACGCAATACCCCGCGGGTGCAGAATAGGGCATCCACGTACGGCAAAAGAGGTTTGACGGTTTCGCCGGGTTTCTCTAACCCGGTTGTCGGCCCCTGAAAATACCCGTGATCGATCGGCATAAAAAAGCATTTGCCGCCGGGCATCAATTGATTTAAACGGTTTTCCATTCCCCAATCCATAAAACACCTCCTTGAACCAATCGCAGTTAATTTTAGTAGTAGTTGTCTTCCTAATCGAAACCATAAACGGACCCCAAGGGTCCGTTTAGTTCTTCTAATCTACCGTCCGTACGGATTTTCTTCCGGCGTCGTTTTCCCTTGGACAGCTTCGGCGCCGCCTTCGGTGACGGAACCGAGCGCGTTAAATGTCTCGCCAACCGCCGAGCCCGTTGCGTTACCGGCCTTGTGGACTGTCTCGCATCCGGCAAGCGCGACGGAAAGAATAATACAAAAAAGAATCGTCAAATTTTTCACTAGAGCCTCCTTGAAATTGCAGAATCACATTTATTCGCGGATCAAGTCTCCTGCCGCGATCTCGACACCGGCGGCGCCCTCGATCTTTGCCTTCGAGAACTTCGGCTGCACATCGGTAACCTTGATGTCAGCTAATTTGGTCGCCTCGCTGCCTAAGTCAATGCCCGTATCGGGATCGATCAGCGCCTCCCCTTCCCTTAAGACCTGGAATGTGTCGCCCACCTGGACGTTGGCGTTCTCACCGGCATTGATAAAGACAATCCCTTCTTTTAAGGTCACAACCTTGCCCTTCCAGGGAATCTTGGATAATTTCTTCGAGATATGTTCGACGGCCCGGTCGATCGCCATCTGGACGGCCTTCCCTAGCGGGGTCTTCTTAAAGTTCGACGAGGAAAGGTCGAAACTCCCGCTATACCCAATCGATAATCCGCCGGAGCGCGCCTCGCCTTCGACCCTCTTCGAATCGATCACTTCGCCGGTCGTCGAGTCGATCAGCTGGATAATCACGGCAATGCTCGCCGTCGATTTCTTGGTGCCCAGTGATATTCCCTTGATGCTGAATCCCTGGCCGCCACCGGAGGTGTTCTCTTCGAACTCGGTGATCTTTCCCTTAATCAGGATCTGGGCGGGAATCGCCTTGCCCTTCTTTGCGGTGGTGGATTTCGCCATGCGGCCCGAGGCCGCCAAATCCTGCTCGGCAAAGACGATATCGAGGTCTTCGCGCGTTAAGACATTGAATTTTCCGCTCTGCACCAGAGCATCGGTCAGCTGCACCGTAAAATCATTGCCCAACCGCACCGCGCCCCTGTATCCCGAATCATTCTCGAAATCAAAGACCGCGACGGTCTTCTTCAAATTCTCCAGCGCTGCCGCGTCGCTAACCGGCAGGAAGATGATAATCACGCTTAAAACAAACGGTAACATTTTCATGGATATTCTCCTTTTTAATAACAAATAACGTTTTTTAGATCATTGACATCCGCCGGCATGTCGGGCAAGTGAATCGCCCCGCCTTCTAAGTCGTAGACATGATAACCTTCGATCTCCTTGCCGTCGAGGACGACCAGATAACTCGCCTGTGTCTCCCCGCAGGTCTCGATAAAGAATGAATCCGCGGCCGTCCCGACAAAAAATGTCTCGTCTGAGCCGACCTTGTACCCTCGCAGGCGTCGATCGCCGCCCGGCGCTATCTCAAAATAATATACAAAGTCTTCGTCAGGCGAGAAAACAATACTCTCGTTTTGGTCGTTGGTCATGAAACTTAAATACGAGGCATTGTCCTCTTGCGACGTGGCATAAAGCCAGATCTTCTTCCTGTAAAGCGAAGACGGCTTGCTTTTTTTCTTGAAGACATCGAGAGCCCTCTTGACAATATCCGTCTCTTCCTTGACCGTGTAGTTTTTCGATTTATATTCCTTCTTCGCGACCTTCGGCTGTGCTTGTGAAACTTGCGCCTGTTTGGGTGCGGGCACCTCTCCCTGCGCCCAAACCGGTGATGCGGCAGCCATAAAAATGATCAAAATAAGATTGCGCATATTTCCTCCTGACCCCAAACGGACCCCCGGGGTCCGTTTATGGTCGCTGGTTTACCAGCCTCAACAATTGCCCTATTCTACTCTTAATTCAAATAACTGACAATAGATTTCTACTGCCTGTAGTGCCTGTCAAGCCAAAATAGAAAGGAAGGGACTGTTCCCTGTTACACGGGCTTACGCCAGTGGTTTTATAGCGGGTATAAAGAAAAACCCGCTTCTCAAAAAAATGAGAAACGGGTTTTTCATTTTCATGGTGTAAAATTTCCGCGAGCGGATTACAATTTTACAACATTCTTGGCTTGATCACCTTTAGGGCCATTAGCAATTTCAAACTCTACTTTCTGTCCCTCTTCTAAAGATTTGTATCCTTCACCTTGAATTTCAGCGTGGTGAACAAATACATCACTTCCTTCTTCCGGTGTAATAAAGCCGTAACCTTTTTGGTTACTAAACCATTTTACTGTACCTGTTGTCATTATTTACTCCTCCTTTCAACAAGCTTTGAGTAAATAATGACAGGACAAAAAAACCGCAAGATAAATACCTCTACCATGCGGCCTAAGATTTCTACCTCTCTAATCTACTCGAATGTAAGTATGCCCTATTTTTTCCGTTTTGTCAAATGAAATAAAATGCAGTGTTCAAGGCAAAGCAAAAATGGTGAAGGGCAACGCAGGCCTACGAAGCAGGAGAACAACCTACGGAATCGCTCTGGCGATTCCTAGTTGCGTCACTTCGCCTTTCCGGTAATTGTTGAAGGCGAAGTACTGCAGCCAAAAAATAATGCCATCAAATCATTTTGTTTTTCTTAACTATTTATCTTACCCATTCAGTCGCAATTTGAACCTGACTTAGATTTAAAGCTCTGGCTATTTTCAATAAAGTTACCCTCCTAGGCATAGTATTGGAGTTAAAGAATCTCGACAATGAAGGTTGAGGTATACCCGTTAATTTAGCAAGAACTGTAATCCCACCATTTCCTTCTACAATAATTCTTAGATTGTCTTTAAAAGATTGAATGTGTTTGGCGATCTGCTCCAAATCATTAAACCTTACATAAGTACCTTCAGCTTTTTCCTTTTGAGCGCACTCGTCAATCATATCTTGAATGTCAGCGACAATCTCATTCTTTTCGTCTTCATCAATCTCTTCAGACCACATCTTCATGAGATCGTAAACACCTTCAAATTCGAAAGCTGTTTATACAGCAGCCGCTACAAACTCCTCAGATAAACCTTTCTGATTCATTTGATGCCCAATTTCAATAAGTTCAACATTTTTATGAGCAATTAATGTTTGTGCGTTCATGATAGCCTCCCATTTTCCACACATTCATTACATTTTATTTTTTGTAAATATACTTTAAAACGTGCCATTTTTCTTTTCTCAGCACTTGAATTCCCTTTTACATAGGCCTCACAAAGAAAAGCATCGGAAAACTATAATACTTTCCTGAATTCAGACCACTGGTTAAGGTGGAAAAATGTGATAGAATACCTAAAATCAGGAGGTCAGAATGCAGAAGCGAAAAAAGTACCCAAAAGAATTTAAAGCAAGAGTCGCTCTGGAAGCGCTCAAAGGTGAGAAGACAACAGCAGAAATCAGTTCGGAATACGAAGTTCATAGCAATATGGTTACCAAGTGGAAAAAACAGCTCAAAGACAACATGTCAGAGCTTTTCATCCGGTTTTCCCTTTTTATGCGCGCTCTGGGTACCCGGCGGGTACCAAAACCCTGATTTATTCTGATAATTCTAAACGGCTTAATCTCTCCTTTATAATTTCGATAAATTGCTTTTGCTTTTTTTGATTAATTTTAGAAGCCTCAATAATTTTTTTCATTAAATCAAATTTCTTATCAAATTTCTCATATCGAATTCTTATCGGAATGTCGAAATAATCAGCTAGTTTATCAAAATCGCTTCGTTTCAAATTATTCTTTCTACCATTAATTGTGATCGCTGAATCTTCTTCTTTTGGAATCACCAATTTCGAGCACACAATATCGTAAGAAGGAGTTAATCGGATATTCTCCCCTTTGTGTGATATGGAATAATTCTTTAAATGTGCATCCCCATTTCCAAGAATAAAATTAAGCACAACTCGCTCAAACAATAATTGAGCATCATATCCTGGCGCTGAAGATATCTCCTTCAACCTTCGACCTATTTGCTCTACCGATCCCTTATATTTATCGTTTTGATCGAGTATCTGCGTAAAATCTTCTTGATGAATTTTTATTCCTTTTTCCCTGTCAAATCTTTTAATTACATAGGCAAGACTTTCATCCTTTAATGAAATCAAACAATGAGGCGGAATTTCAATGTCTAATTCACTTGCAATATCCATGCAACATTGTTCATTTTCAGGAATATTCGCAAAAGTAGATGTTTGTGGTTTTAAAATATATTCCCCGCCTTCTATAACAACAATCAACTCGTTGCTTTTCTTATCCAATTTAACGGATAGCTTTGGCTGAACACCAGAAATAGATAACTTCCCTGCCAACTTTTGTGCTTCCAGATTTATATCTACCAAGCCAAAATCTATAGTCGGTAATTTAGTTGAGTTGAACATCTCTTTAAAAAATTTCTCATTCATTTATAAAATCCTCTTTCCTGACAGTAACAGCCCCAATTGTATCTACGCCTGCTGTTCCAATCAATAAACCCAACGCATCTTTACTATCAATTTTTTGTGTTGTACTAACGATATTGAGATACCATCCTTCAGGTAGCAGTCCTTTAAAAAAAGGAAACAATTCTTTTGATTTGTAGGGCTCTTCTCTAGGTGGTAAAGACATAGAAATCGGAATATTCTTTCTTAGAAATTTAGAATCATATTGAAAAGTATATTCTTCGGATGTCTCGGTAAGATATCCCGCCACTTCATTATTATAAAAAACTTGTGCTTTTCTTAACGCTTTCATATTTCGATTACTTTACGTTAGATCTGTTTTCGAATGTTTAACGGTAAATTGCGTTGCGTCATTCTTCCTTAATTCCAACCGATATCCTAAAAAATCTAAAACCTGCATAAGCTTATCCATTCTCACAGTCGTTTTACCTCCTTCAAGTTCTCTTATAAATCGCAAACCAACGCCAGCTCTCTTAGCGAAATCAACTTGAGTTAATTTACTTTTCTTTCTCAGATTTCTAATTTGCAGTGCAATATTTACAATATAATGTTTTAGAGCTTGTTCCTTCATAGTAGTTAAAATATATCACCTTTCGGGTATAATTTCAACATATTTTTTAAAATATTATACCCAATAAGGTATAATAATTATAATTTAGTACCCTTTAGGGTACAATAATTACATAATTATACCCTATAAGGTACATTAATTTCACTAACACATAAGTATTATACCCTAAAGGGTATGAATAATTAGGAATTATTACAACTTCTTGACAGACTGCAACTCTTTCTTGGAAGGCACAGCAAATACCTTCTCATCCAATCTCTTCCCCACACCCATATAGTTTTTAGGTGCCCATAGCGGTCTAGGGTGGTCTAGATGAAAGCGTGGCCTAGCTGGGACTGGATGAATTTGATGTTTTCGCCCTGATCGATCAGCAGACTAGCGAAGGTATGGCGCAAATCGTGAAAACGTATCTTACGTAACCCGGCCCGCTCAAGAGCCGGGTGGAATTGTTGTTTGATCATGTTATCCGGGTCAACCGGAGCGCCCGCGCCGTTAGTAAAAATGAGTTCATCGGCATTAAAGGACTTCTTCTCCTTTTCTTTCTGGGCAAACTCAACCGTCCGGTTAAAGCGGTGATTCTCCAATGCCTCTTTCAACCGCGGAGACATGATGATCGCGCGCATTGAATATTTTGTCTTGGGGGAGTCGAACCACCAGCGTTTATCTTCAACACCAATATTCTTACGCATCTTAAAGCGCGGGCTTCGGCGTACATAAATGGTATCACTGTTCCAGTCTACATCACCCCATTGCAAAGCCAGTACTTCGCTTTTACGCATGCCGGTTAGGATAGCCACAAGAAAAATTGTCCGGTCCGGTTCCGGACTGTTTTCTAGTAGTAACCGGATTTCTTCCGGATTCAAATAATCCATTTCCCGGCGCTTTTCCAAAAAGCAGTCAATATCCCTTGCCGGGTTATCGTCTCGATATTTCCACCGCCGGGTATATTTGAACATTGTTTTTAGCATTTTGAGGATTTTGTTTACTGTGTGTAGGGAATCATCTAAAGGATACCAAAACTAATCAATGGGCCCTTGGGTGTAGGGAATCATCAAAAAGATACCAAAGATAATCAATGGGCCTTGGGGGCAAAATTACAAAAAAGTAAGATTTGACGGCCATGATATAATATTCTTTGACGACGTGAATACATTTTCAAAAAGGAGGCCTTATCGATTGAACGGATGACCTGAAGGATTGTGCTAGCTGTGAAGTGCCTTTATTATGTCCATTGGTGAAAAACACATTTCCCTGTCGATTATTCTTCCGCATTCGTCCGTTATTTACAGCACCACCATGATTACTTTTGGGCCCTTTTGAATGATCGCCTACACTTGGGGGCAAAATTACAAAAAAGTAAGATTTGACGGCCATGATATAATATTCTTTGACGACGTGAATACATTTTCAAAAAGGAGACCTTATCGATTGAGCGGATGACCTGAAGGATTGTGCTAGTTGTAAAGTGCCTTTATTATGTCCATTGGTGAAAAACACATTTCCCTGTCGATTATTCTTCCGCATTCGTCCGTTATTTACAGTACCACCATGATTACTTTTGGGCCCATTCTCATGATCGCCTACACTGTGTTTGGATTGTATTTTTCGTGGAGCTTTGAAAGGTGGCTTTCTATATCTGCCTGAATGATAGTCGAGAGGTCATGTTCGCCAAAGACGGGGTTCAGATGGTTTCTTATGTATCCTGAGTATGTGGTGTGGATGTTCGGTTTGACACGCGGCTTAGAATAATCAGACAGCCACTTTTCAGCATATTCTTTGAAGGTGGTTCCGGAAGTTTTTGATTGGAAAAAAGTTCCGCTGTGGACTTGGGCGATTATTTCGGCAAGCCCGCGCTCTGCTACTGATTTGTTGTAGCCGACTGTTTCCCTGAGGCGTTTGCTGTCTATTCGGTAGTCAACTATGTATTTCCGTTTGCCTTTGTGCCCACATTTTCAAGCACTTAGAGAATTTAAGGGGCCAAATTCTCCACTACATTTGGCATGATTTTGGGATGATTCGGAATTTTTATCCTCAGCATGCGCAACAAGACCTGAACATGTTTATCCGGTTTCCCTACCAAACATAGCCGAACAGAATTTCGTTCTTTAACAGGTAAAATTATATCCATCGAGCGAATCTCTTTAAATTCTCGCAAAAGTTTCGCGGGGCTATTGCCCAAGCCTTTTGAAGCCATCCATAATTCAAAGCTCTTATACATCGTTAACGCCAAAAAACAAATAAAAATATGAACCTGCACACAATGCTGTTTTTGATAAAAGATCGGGCGAAGCCCTAAATCACTTTTGCGTGCCATTCGGGACACATCACGACGTAACCTTATAAAATATCAATGAATCAATCAACGTCCCCTAAAACTCTACTAAAACTCTATTAAATTTTAATCTTCAACTAGACTCCAATTCAAATCATATTTAACATTTCGTCCTTTACTTTCAGGGTCTTGTATTAATACATTTTTCTCAACAAGATCAGATATTTCACGAAAGGCTGTAGTTCGGCTTGTCTTTGCTAAGGAAACATATTTTTTCGTCGTTAGACCCCCCTTGCATTCACCTTTTCCTACATCCAAAAGACGATTAACAATTTTACGTTGACGCTCATTCATAGATGTTTGGCTATGCTCCTGCCAAAACTTTGCCTTAACAAGAACTTTTGATATAAGTGTTTCAGATTTTTCCATTGACCGTATTAAACATCCTAGGAACCACTTGAGCCACGCGGTAATGTCCCGATTCCCCTTTTGAGATTTTTCAAGAATATCATAATACGCGCTTCTTTCTTCCAATATTTGAGAAGAAAAACTATAAAATCTTATCGATAATTGTTCATCTTGCGCTAAAGCCATATCTGTTAAAGCACGTGTAATACGTCCATTTCCATCATCAAAGGGATGGATAGTAACAAACCAAAAATGTGCTACACCGGCACGTAAAAAACCTTCTGTCTGACCAAAACTATTTTTCCACCAATTAAGAAAATTTTTTGCTTCTTCATTAAGAACTTTGCTGGGTGGGGTTAGAAAATGAACTTTTTCTTTTCCAACTGGACCTGAAAGAACTTCCATTTTTCCCTCACGCCATTCTCCTACACGAATTTTATGTAAACCAGAATAACCTGTTGGAAATAAAGCAGCATGCCAACCTTTAAGTCTTTTAACTGTAAGTGGGTCCCCATATTTTTGAGTTGCGTCAAGCAGAATTTCTACTAAGCCATCAACATGTCGCTCTGCTGGAGGCAACCCTGCCTTGGATAATCCTAATCGCCTAGCTACAGATGATCTAACTGAATTTCTATCTAAAATCTCACCTTCAATAGCAGCTGTCTTGACAGTTTCTTCAACCAATATCTCTGCCTGGGCTTCCTGAGCTAATTTAAACCCCAAAGATTTCCCTTTAGCTAAAATTTTCCCTTGAGCCTGTCTTGCTTCCCCCAATAGAGATATTAGCGCTTCACTTTGCCAAGAAAAATCTGTCCAGTTTTTCCTTTGCCATATATATTTAGAGTTGCTTGTAGTCATAATATCTTTCTCATGAAGCGATTAACAATGTTAATCGCTTCATTTTTTGATACAATTATAGCCCCTAATCGCTTCAAATGCAAATATTTTTTTCGATTGTATTTTCAATTATTGAATTTATCGAACCTATCGAGCCACGTATGATTCATAAATATATGTAATATAGTAAGTTACATACATCCATACTATCGAACTATGCCTTATGGTTCGATAAATCGTTGATTTCATCTTCCTGTGGGGTAAATATCTTTTCATCCAACCGCTTGCCCACTCCTATCCCAACTTCCGCAGTTAGAAAATTGACTTTGTTTGTTTTCGAGCACTTAGAGAATTTAAGGGGCCAAATTCTCCACTACATTTGGCATGATTTTGGGATGATTCGGAATTTTTATCCTCAGCATGTGCAACAAGACCTGAACATGTTTATCCGGTTTCCCTACCAAACATAGCCGAACAGAATTTCGTTCTTTAACAGGTAAAATTACATCCATCGAACGAATCTCTTTAAATTCTCGAAAAAGTTTCGCGGGGCTATTGCCCAAGCCTTTTGAAGCCATCCATAACTCAAGGCTTTTGTACACCGCTAACGCCAAAAACAAATAAAAATGTGAGCTTGTACACAATGCTGTTTTTGATGAAAGATCGGGCGAAGCCCTAAATCACTTTTGCGTGCCATTCGGCATGCCATTCGGGACACATCACGACGTAACCTTATAAAACATCAATGAATCAATCAACGTCCCCTAAAACTCTCCTAATCGAGTAGGAGGCGGATG
>JAGLQN010000406.1 GCA_023136835.1 Candidatus Omnitrophota bacterium
CTGCCTCCTACTCGCTTTTTACGGTCCCTATTCTTTAAAAATCCAATGACTGATTGTAATCCATTCATTACTAAAGACTTAACGTGTCAGGTCCTCTTGTGTGTTTTTATGTGGAATGTTATAATCTAAGTTCATACCAAACTTCTTACCGAATATGAGGGTTATGCGCACGCAAAGAGCCGTTTTTAAGATATTTTCCATTCTCGCTATTACATTTTTTCCGGTTCAAACTGTTTTTGCCGGTGATAATGCCGGTTTTGTTTCTTCCCTTAAAGATGGCAATAACGGTATTCTAGAGCGCAGTGATGTCCGGGTGGCGGTTGGCCATTTCTGCAGGGCACTGTCGATAGATTCGCAGGACAAAACAATTGAGGAAAATCTCGAGGCGATCATTTCTTACCCGGAATTAACAGCGGCGCAAAGATCCGATGTGCTTCTTTTAGAGGACCAGCTTAGCTACATCGAGAACATGCAAGGGCGTGTCAAATATTTAATTTCCAAGCGGAATCTATTGAGGGATCAGCTCATCGAGAGTGGCCATGAAAGTGATGTTCTTTTAAAGGGGTTATTCGGTATCAAGAACAATATGTCCGGGTCACATGAGGTATTTTCTTACCAAAAACAGTTTTTACTCAATAGAAAAAACCCTTTAGCTATTATTAATAATCTTTTAGCGAGGGAAAAAGTCCAATTATCGATACAGGTTCGTTCGCTTCAAAACCAGTATAATTGGTTAAAGGCCGTTAACAAGAATGAACACTATTTGCCTTCCAGGCATTTTATGGAATCTGTCGAGATGCCGGTTTTTGTGTCTCTCGAGGAAAGTGATAGGGTAAGTTCTCCGAAAGCCAGTATTTCTGCGGTTGAGCAAAAGAGGGCAGATGCTATGGCGCAGGCAAGTCAAGTTGGCAAAGAGGCTGATGATCAAGAAAAAACAATAGGCGAGACGATTTCTTCTTATCTCCCAGGAGCTAAGGAGAAGACGGCTGATGAAAAAACGACAGAAAAGTTCAAGAAAGAATTAGGGGCTTTGTATGTGCAGCTTGATAAGATCGAAGAGCGAATCGGGAAGGAAGACGGGAAGATTAGCGAATTGGAGAAACAGGTGGTCGACCTATCTCTTAGATTGTCAGAAACGGAAATCCGGCTTAATAAAAAGGCCGAAGCGGTTGATTCCCTGACGGCGCAGTTGACCGATGTCGAACAGCGTTTTGTATTAGGACAAAGGATCATTCAGGAAAAAAATGAAGAAATGCAGTCCTTGCAGGAAGACCTGCAGAAGCTTCACTTAGAAGATGAAAGCTGCAGTACGAAATACAGCGATAGAATCACCGCGAAAGACCAGGAACTTGTGAAACTTAAGACTTCATTGTCAGAAGCGAATAAACAAAAGAAAAAGTTGAATGATAGCCTTGCTTTAAAAGACCGGCGTTTGGCTGAGCTTGAGGATTTCATAAATGAATTGGAAAATGCGCGGCTTGTTACAGAGAAAGAATCTCAAAGAGTTGATGTTCTATTCGCTCAAAAGAATAAAGAGCTCAAAGTGTTGGACGGGTTCTTGCACATTTACCGGCAGGGTTTGGGAGATGCCAACCGGGTTATTAAACAAAAGGACAGGCAATTGGCGGCTTTGGAAAGAAAATTTAAAAAGCTGCGTTATCAGCTTGTTCTTAAGAAGAGGGAACATCAAAAAAAGGATTATCAGGGCCGTCTTTTTGAAAAAACGCTTTACCATGAAAAAGAAAAAAAAGAACAGCGCAATATTAATCTCCGGAAAGTTATCCTTCAAAAGGACAGGGAAATCGATCAGCTTAAGGGAAAATTAGCCGGGGCTCAAAGAAATCTTCAGGCAGTCAGTCGGGTTGTTGAGAAAAAAGTGGCGCGCCTGAAGTACGCAAAGAATGAACTGGCTGCGTTGCGCGAACAATTGGAACCGGATGAAAAAGAAGTCCAATTAAAAAAAATAAAATATCGGGCCTTCCCTGATAGAAAACTGACCGAGTTAAACGGGATCCTAAAAATATACAAAGAGAAGCCGTTCGAAGAGACCAAGTCGACCCAGGCGAAAACGGCCGATATTACATCTTTAGAGAAGCAGCTGGCTTTGCTCGAGAATCAGCTTAACGAAAAGAATAAGGCTCTTGTGAAAACACAGCGTGACCTGCATGATTTGGAAGGCCGATTGACGGTTATGAAACAGGAATTGTTGGAGTTAAGAGAGCGCCCTGAAGATGACGGGTCGCAAGATAGTGATGATGAAGGCCAAGTCCAGGAATTACAATCCAAGTTCCGGGATATTAACGATTTTTTACTAGAGAATCTCTATGATTTTGATAAAATAAAAGTTCACCGAGCTGTTCAATAGTTTTGACCCATAATATTAATTTCTCATTAGGGTAATCTATGGTCAAGCTTTTTAGGTTTCTGTGTTTTATTTTTATTATTTTCCTGCATTCTGCCCTTTCCGTCCGGGGAGAGGTCGCTTCCATGGAAGAAGATAAGTCCTTAACGGATGCTGTGGTCAAGGTGTTTGTGACCTCTAATAAAATGGATTATTACAGGCCTTGGCAATCGGAAGGTATTAGGCCCGGCGTCGGTTCCGGAGCGATCATCAAAGGCAACCGCGTTCTTACCAATGCGCATGTTGTAGCTGACCATACCTTTATTCAAGTCAAGAAAGACAGTAACCCAAAAAAATATACGGCTGAAGTATTGGCTATTGGACATGATTGTGACCTTGCCCTTCTTCATGTCGATGATCCGGGCTTTTTTGACGGGGTCACGCCTCTAGAGTTTGGGGATCTCCCTAAACAGCAGGACAATGTTATGGTCATTGGGTATCCTCAGGGCGGAGGAAAAATATCCATAACTGAAGGAGTTGTTTCCCGTATTGAGGTGACCCCGTATGTGCAAAGTTCCCGTCGTTTGCTGACGGTCCAGATTGACGCGGCGATTAATCCCGGTAACAGCGGCGGTCCGGTTATCCAAGACGGCAAGCTTATCGGTATTGCCATGCAGGTCTTTAGATCCGGGGATAATATCGGATACATGATCCCTGTTCCGATCATTGAACATTTCTTAAAAGACCTTGAGGATGGAGGTTACGAGGGATTCCCGATGCTCGGCATCGATTATAAAAACACGGAAAATACCACACTCCGGGAATTTTACGGGATTACCGACGAAGACGGAGGCGTTCTTATCGCGAAAGTCTTACCATTTTCACCGGCTTTTGAGAACTTGGAAGAAGGGGATGTTATTCTTGAAATTAATGGGGTTGCCATTGGAGAGGACGGAACGTTTCCCTTCCGCGGTAATGAGCGCCTTTCACTGGTACATTTGATAACTAAAGAACATATAGACGAGCGTATTATTTTAAAGATCATGCGCGAAGGAACAGTTATTGAGTTGAAAGTTGACTTGAAATATTTTGTGACAATGATTCCGCACCCTAAATATTTTAAGAAACCGCCCTATTTTATTTTTGGCGGGATTGTATTTACTGTTCTTAGCACGGATCTCATACATTCCTGGGGGAAACGCTGGTGGGAGAAAGCTCCCGCGGACCTTGTTTATTACGCGATTGGGGCGGGGCGGTTAAATGAGGAGGAACGGAAAGACGTTATTGTTTTGTTGAGTGTTTTGCCCGATGATATCAATGTCGGGTACCATGGCATCGGAAAAGATATCGTTATGAGACTTAACGGAGAAGACATTAAATCATTCAGGGATTTTGTCCTGCGCATCAATGAAATAAAAAACAACGAGCAATATACGATTATTGAAACGCAGCATAAGTCGCGCGTTATTCTTGATAATGAAAATATCGATCAGACCAATGAGCAAATTCTTAAAAGAAATAATATTCCCTACGGATTTTCCAAGGATGTTGCGCGGTGGTTAGAAAAAGATAATTAAAACCGAAAGAACACAAGCTGGAATATGAACACTATTAAACTTATCTTAAAAGGATTTTGCATGGGAGCGGCGAACGTTATTCCCGGGATCTCTGGAGGAACGATCGCTTTTATCTTAGGAATATACGAAAGACTGATCCGTTCGATCAAGGCCTTTGATTTGAAATTTATCAAGTTGCTGTGCCGCTTCCGGTTTAAAGAGGCGTTTTCTGCCATTGACGGCAAGTTTTTCAGTACTCTTTTCTTAGGTGTTGCCATAGCGATTTTTACTCTTTCCAAAGTTATCAGCCAGCTCTTGAGCAGTAAGCCCATTCTGATCTATTCCTTTTTCTTTGGATTGATCTTGGCGTCGATCCCGATCATTGCCCGCATCATAAAGAATTGGACAGCTTCTAAAATCGTAACCGCGTGCTTAACGGCTTTAGCGACGTATTTCATTGTTGGCATGGTTCCTTTTACGACACCGGAGGCGGCATGGTTTGTTTTTTTAAGCGGGGCGCTTGCCATTAGCACGATGATCTTGCCGGGGATTTCAGGGGCATTTGTTCTGGTTCTTCTCGGGAAATATCAGTTCATTTTGGACGCGGTCAATCAACGGGATTTTTTTATTTTAGGTGTTTTCTCTCTCGGGATGGCTGTAGGGATCCTGGGCTTTGTACGCATTTTAAGCTGGCTTTTCAACAAGTATCACGATCTTACGGTAACGATTTTAACGGGGATTGTGGTTGGGTCGCTGCGGAAGATTTGGCCTTGGAAAGAGGTTGTGCGCTCGATGACAACAAGCCGCGGAAAAGTTATTTCGATTGAAGAGGTCAATATTTTACCAGGCCAGCTCAACGCAGAAGTTTTCCTTGCTCTTGTGATCATGGCCGCCGGTTTTGTTCTTGCCCTGATGTTCAACTCGTCTCCTGACGAAAAACGTTTAAAATCCTGATTAGAATAGTAGGTATCATAACTTAGTTTAAAATATATGATTATATAAGCCGGGGTTTTGTGGGGGAAGAATCAGCAAAATTATTAGACTTAATGGTTAAGCTTGGTGATAAAAAATCTTTGACGTATATTAAAAAAGGACACGATGCTCTGTATCTGGGAAATACTGAATCACGCTCGGATTATCAACGTGCATATATAGCCATTGATAGAGGTATTACGGGTGTTTATTGTTTATAAGTTCATTAACGTTTGCAGAAATTGTCCAGCTTAAATCAGGCGAGACTGTAGAAGGAGAAATTGTAGAACAGACTGATATGTATATCAGAATAGATAGGGGAGCTTTTCAGCGAGTTTGACCTCAAGCCAGTTGCATAGCTACTTCTAACGGTTTAGCATGAGGGCTATGCTGATTCATCTGCCATGCAGTATAACGCAGCAGACGAGCCATAGCAAGATTGCATTTTCTTTGATTAAGTATCACCTCCTTCTGGCCCGACAGCGCCTGGAGTGGGGTAACGTAGCCCAGAGAGCTATGAGGGTCATTGTTGTAAATATCCGGGAAGCGGTCAAGCCAGCGTACGATATCATCAACCAGCGCGAATGACAGCGGAGCATCCCGATGATATTTTAGAGTTTTAACCATGATAAAGTTTGTCCACTTGATCGCAGGAGGAGCCGCGGGCACGGTTGCCCGCTATGTTTTATCCGGGGCGACTTACCGGATCTTCGGCATAAGTTTTCCCTACGGGACATTGGCCGTTAATTTGATTGGGTGTTTACTTCTGGGATTCTTGGCAAGCTTTACAGAAAGAAAATTTTTTCTGGATACCAACGCGCGCCTTCTTCTGATGGTGGGATTTTGCGGAGCGTTCACGACATTCTCGACCTTCATATTGGAAACAGCGAATCTGATCAAAGATGGGGAGGCGGCCCGGGCCTTCTTAAATGTGGTCGTCAGCGTTATGATAGGGTTCATTGTTCTGCGTTTAGGCGTTTTACTCGGAGAAATCCTTTAACTCATAATTATAAGGAAACATCATGAAAATTCCTTCTGACGGAAAATTACTTCGGATTTTCATTGGGGAGTCCGATAAATGGCAAGGCAAACCGCTTTACCAGGAAATTATTAGAATAGCCAGGGAAAAAAAGATGGCAGGAGCAACGGCGGTCAAGGGATTTATGGGCTTCGGCTGTAAAAGTCATATGCATACGTCAAAATTACTGCGGCTTTCCGAAGACCTTCCGGTTATCATTGAGATTGTCGACAGTGACGATAAAGTTTCTGAGTTTATTGGCGCCCTTGATGAAATGGTGCGAGAGGGATTGATCACGACAGAGAAAATAAATGTGATCATGTATTGTTCACAGAGTACGCTGAGAGCGTAAAAATATGGATGTGAAAAAAATATTGTTCGTTTGTATTCATAATAGCGCCCGGAGCCAAATAGCCGAGGCGTTCTTAAATGTGATGGCACCCGGCGTTTTAAGGCGGAAAGCGCCGGAATAGAACCGGGGAAGTTAAATCCTATCGTTGTAGATATGATGAACGATGCCGGTATTGATATCGCATCTAGCCGGACAAAAGGAGTTCAGGATTTTATTGATGAAGGGCGAACCTATGATTATATCATTACGGTTTGTGACGAGGCGAATGCACATCGATGTCCGATGTTCCCCGGAGGCGGGCATCGAATTCACATGGAATTTGACGATCCGTCTGTTCTTCAAGGGAGCTATGAAGAAAAGCACGAAAAGATAAAGACCATCAGAGATCAGATCAAAGAGTGCTTGCAACGATGGATTAGGGAGCAGAGAGATGATTGAACACGGGTTATTTCTTTTTGCGGCTTATGTTGCCGCTGTTATCGCAACAGTGGCCGGTTTCGGTAGTTCAACGGTTTTAATTCCGGTTGCGATGTTTTTTATGGACCTTAAAACTGCGGTCTTTCTTGTTGCATGCTTTCATCTGTTCAACAACATCTTCAAGATACGGCTATTTTTTAAAAAGATTGATTTTAAATTATTAAGACTTTTTGGCATCCCGAGTATTATTTTTGCGTTTTTGGGTGCTCACTGCATTGCCGTTCTGCCGGTTGAACTTTTAAAAAGAATAGTGGCGGTATTTCTTATTCTTTTTGCGGGTATTTCGTTCATAAAGCCCCATATTAAGATCGGAAAAAGTCCCATTAATGCTGTTTTTGGAGGCAGTTTATCAGGATTTCTTGCGGGGCTCATCGGTATGGGTGGAGCGATTCGTTCGATGTTCCTGCTTACATTCAATTTACCCAAGGAGATTTATGTGGGAACGGCTGCGATGATCGCTTTCGTGATCGATGTGACGCGTATACCGACCTATCTTTGGATGGGGGTTGTCCGTAACCATGTGTATTATTCTCTTTTACCGGTATTGGTTGTTATTGCCTATTTGGGGGTGAGGACAGGTAAGGCATTGTTAGGGAACATAAATCAAGCGGTTTTCCGGAAAATCGTTCTGGGAGCGTTATTTCTGGTTGGTATAAAGTTGTTATTTTCATAAAAAACGGAACATTTTTGGCCTTTTTGTGTTTAATAAATAGTAAAAATAGTAAAGATCGCTTATTGTCGCGTTGATTATGAATGTGGTATACTTATACGGGTAATAGTAGTA
>JAGLQN010000407.1 GCA_023136835.1 Candidatus Omnitrophota bacterium
CTTTACCGTCAATCTTTGTATTCAGCGAACCACTGATAGTATCAACCTCACTCTCTGTATAATACTGACCATCATGTTTATGTAAAGTTGTATCCCCAGCGCCGACTAATTCATTTAGATTAGCACCAGTAGCAGTAGTATCACTATGTGAGACAACAGTATGACTTTCATTATGGTGAACATCAGCATTACTTGTATGCGTAGCTATATCAGTATCTATTTCCGAACTTAAAGATCCACTGATAGTATTTACTTCTAATTGTGTATACTTATCTAAATCAGAGATATCACCCTCGGTATGTGAATGAGAAGTATCCGCTTTACCATCAATCTTTGTATTTAATGATCCAGAAATAGTATTGACTTCTGATTCAGTGTAATATCGATCATCATGTTTATGTGAGGTAGAATCCCCACCATCAGTTAGATCTACATGCTGAGCTAAAGTTAAATGATAGTATTCATTTGCATCCCCGCCTTGAATTCCGCCTGTTTCATTATGATTTGTGATACCAGCTGGAGTGAATGTAATGGCATGTACAATTTGAATATCTACTATTGTACCATCTTCTTTAACTATCATCTTGGCGAGTAATTCACCCATAGTTTCTATATATGTAGGTATTGATACTGGAGGTGAAGCATTTTCAGCAGCTACTAATTGGCCGTTTTCAACCCCGTAAATAATATACCAGTAACTATCAGCGGTAATGTAAATCCATTGAGTTCCATAATTATTTGAGCCTAATGTTCCAAGAGCATCAGTTCCAGCATTATAATGAGTACAGTCCACTGCAGAAGCTGTAGAATTATCTGTAATCCAAGATGCAGCCCCATAATGTGTATAAGCCCATGTATCCCCACCTGTATCTGAATTTAAAGTGTCAGTTGTTAGTCTGTTATGACCGAGATACCAAACACCAGCAGTTATATCTAAATTTAACGTACCTGTTTCAGATGTGACTGATCCTGAAGTATACGTAAAACCATCTCTTTCTACAAGTCTTTCATGTTCTGACCTTGCCAAATTTGAAATATGAACTCCAGCATTTAAAACATGTAAATCAGCTCCATTCTTGTATACCCTACCTATTATAAACATCCTATTTAATTCAATTAACGCCCTATCAGTAGTTGCTACTATTTGTGGAGTCCCAGCGTTATAATCAACGTAAATGTAATTAATATTATCTGAAGTTAATGTGATATTCTCAACAGCACTTGTCTCAAAAGACACAGTTGCTCCGAGTTCTGAATCTGTTTCCTTAATAATACCTTTACCAGCAGATACATCAAGTTCTGTAGATAACCTACTATTAGATAACATAAAACCTTCTAAAATACCAGATGATTGTATTACATCAAACCAATCTTGAGCAGTTTTATAAGTTGGATCCCCAATTACATTAAAGTGTAAGTTTGCAG
>JAGLQN010000408.1 GCA_023136835.1 Candidatus Omnitrophota bacterium
CTATTAGTCAAGGACGTGATGGATGGTACTTTTCGATTCGGCCACAAGTCGTTCCTTGAGTATTTAGCAGCTGATTATTCCGAGCGAAAACATGCAGGTACAGAAGACGAGGATATATATGCGATTGACTCGGTAATGGATGTTGCCTTCGGAGATGTCTTACGAAATAATGTTGTAAGGAGTTATTTTGGTGAACTGCTTATTTGGCGTAGGGCTAGTGATCCAGTCTCCCAACTTGCTCCCACAGCCATTGCATCATTCCTACTGGATCAGATTTTGCGACCAAGCTGGTTTACCAAAAAGGTATGGTATATCTCCGTAGCGGCTTTACGTCACCATAATGAACTTGAGAACTCTGTTGGACTGCAAGGCACCCTGTATAGGCATGTCATTCATCCACTATCAACATCTGCCTTGCTGCGATTTGTTACATCCAGGTATGACATATCAAGTTTAGTTAAATTTCGATTTTGTTCGCTCATGACAATAATTTTCATTACAGCCCTACCTTGTTTGGTTTTTTCATTGAACACTCTAACATCCGAGTCTATAATAAATAATAATATAAGGATAATTATGATTATGTTTATGATGAGTATGTTTATGTTTATGTTTAGGCTCAAAAAGATTTCACTCTTATCAAGCTCGCGGAGGATGAATACCGGTAAAACGTGGGTTGACGTTTGCAGAGACCAAGGGTGCTTAATTGAGCACCTGTATGCTGCCCTGCATGACCGTGAAAATGCTTTAGCTGATTACAGAGTCGATCCGGCCGGGATATTTACAGCTCGACGAGTGGAGCCAGAAATTTATGCAATGGAATCTGAGGAAACACTGCGGAATAAAGCCATAGAGTCAAATATAGCGTGGAATCGTGGGGTGGCCGCCTGGGTTCTTGGCCGTCGCCACTCGGAATTTGGAGGTTTTGTTTTCTCAAAAGACGTTGATGGATTTATGCCCCCTCGGGATCCGCGCGATGCTGTTAAATTAAAGCTGATTCAAAAAGCGGGGATGAAAGCTGGTGTGAAGCCCGAGGAGTTGACCCACGAAATTGAATCCTTAAATAGCTTCCTTGGTTGGGATGTAAGGAATGGCAATCGCCGCAAGTAGTGAATACCTCCCGCACTTATGATAAAAAGGGGGTAGATTTATTTACCCCTCACCATCGAAAAAAAATCGGCAAAAAAACGCCGAACAAGGCGGTTTCACCTGATCGCAGGAGCCGTGCCGCTTAAAAAGTTTTTGTGTTTGTAAATCACATTCTGGCATTTAGGCAGTTTTGTGGAATCCCCTGCGCCAAGTAAACTCGCAACACAACTGCTATTCACATAACAAATTGAAACGCTTTAATATTTGTGATATACAAACCCTATCTGCATGAAAATTATTGAATTCTTGGGTTGCACTGCTGGCAAGGTATACGTACCTGGATTTTATGCTGTGGCACTGGTGATGTTGCAAGGACATCTGTGTTTTGCCAACCAGATGTTTTGAGACGAAGATACCAAACTAAGATCTTTACAGCCTCTTTTTGGTTCCCAAGTGGGGGTTGGTATCATGTCTTTACTGTGTTTGGGGATGGAGTAAGTAGCGGTAATGGTAAGAGATGTCAGGTTTTGCCTCGAACCTCCACAGCATCCCTTCTTTTTCTAATAATTTTATAGATTTTTTTCCAAAACTACTACATTATTGTACTACTTTTTAGATCCTTTCTTGACAACCCACCTTTTTTGAGTTAAAAACTTAGGTCTTCTGAGACCAAAAAATAATCAGACAGCCTTAAAACGTATCAACCCAACCGGAATAACAAGCTGATCCAACCTCAATGGAGAAAGCAATGATTATGGGTTTGGCAGAGATACCGGCATGAAGCCTCCAAAGGGTATATCCGCCCTTAGGAGGCTTTATTAGAATGAATAGGAAAAAGAACGCGGATAACTTTCTAATCTGACTCAAAAAAGGAGGCCAGCCAGTGAAGTTACGCATATTTTTCGTTTGTATACTTGCTCTCATAGTAATCCCCTTGAGCGTTTCCGCTCGTAGCTACCCAATCATCTGGTCCCCGGAAAGAGTTAACCAAACCTTAGGCCTGGGTGACACGGCAACAGTTGATGTTACCTTTACCAGCAGTGAAGATTTAGGCCCTGTGGAACTCTGGATAGTGCCAGAGCTCGAACCCTTCCTCACCTTGAGCCAAAACTCATTCAGCGTTTTCCAGGGCGGAAGCTACTCGCTCCAGCTAACCTGTTCTATCCCGTTTGATATTCAAACCGGCCTTTACGATGGCACCATCCATGTAAGAAGTGATTCAGCGACTATTCCGGCAACTTTGAAGGTTGAAATTGATGTTTATGATGCAGTAGGGGTTATTGGGCCTGAAGGTGGGGTGGTTGAGGTTACTGATCCTGAGAGTGTCATTTACGGAGCAAAGATTGATATCAAAGAAGATGTACTGCCCGTCAAAAATTGGTTCTATATTTCTAAGTGTGAAGTCCCGCATGATTTGCCGGCCAGTATGAAAAGTGCTGGGGAGTGTATTGATTTCGGGCCGACTGGATTTAATTTTAATGATCAAATCTTATTATCAATTTCTTACAATGATTATGATAATGACGGCGTAGTAGATGGGACTACAACATTGGAGCAAGACATCACTGTATTATATTTCAACCCTACATCAAGCAAGTGGGAGTATTCAGAAATTGTAGATTTTAATTTTGATGTGAACACAGTAAGAATACGAACTAATCATTTTTCACAATATATTCCAACAACCGAGATCATTGCTGAAGTTATTATTTACGTTAAAGATTGCAAAGGAAATACTGTAAGTGCCGAATTAGTAATTTTGGAGATTACCTCAGATGATGGTGTGGATGTTACTCATAGGGCTGAACCTACAGAAGTTTCTGGCAAATATCATGTTAAGTTCATAGTCGATTCTCCCGATCTTCCAATAGGGGAGATTGGCGACCTGTGTTATGAATGGACCAATAGTTGGTTGTGGTCAGCTACTTGTACGGCTTTAAAAGGCATTCCTCCTAATATGGACTATATCAACTGCCCTATTTTGACTGGTACACTTGTAGGTCTCTTCCCTGAGCTTATCCCATTTTCTATCAAACTGAACGTTGGCTGTCTTGCCGCAGTGGGAGTGGCACGGAAGGGTTGTGCAGTGAGTGACAGTCCAGCCAATGAGAATCCGGTAACCCTCATGTGTGATGCATTTGATGCAACAATTGAAGGGGTGGAGAGCCTTTTGGGAAAAAATATATATATGCAACCCATCGCATCTGTCCCTGGAGGAGGAATATCTTTTGGTGCCGGTCAGCAGGTGATTGTTTCAGGACCTTCTCCAAGTTTTCCAGATCTCTCCATCGATGCATGTCATACAATAAATGTAACGATAGACTCACCTGGAGAACATGACATATTTTCTGTAGAAGATGAAATATTGTTTCTTGGATCAGCCGAAAATGATAGAGGGTTCATAATACCGACGAGTAATATCGAATGGCACATAGATGGGTATCTGGCTCAAAAGCCTGGCGATTCTTTTAAAAGAACGCTTTCTGGTGGAAACCATGAAATTACTTTAAGGGCATTTGATGAGTTGGGAAATGAAGGAAGCGCTAGCGTTTCTATTTGTGTTACCGAACGTCCGGATGCAAAAAACGACACGGCAACCACGGATGAAAACAATTCCGTGACCATCAATGTTTTGGCAAACGACTTCGATATTAACCAGTGCAGTGGTTTTGTGCTAGTTCCCCCACGAATTACCGGCGTAGTTTTTGACGGGAGAGGGAAAGTGACGATAACCCCCGCGGGGTATTTTGTAGTATTTGATCCCAATGGTGATTTTAATGATCTAAAAATTGGAGAAACCGCTACCGAATCCTTTATCTACACTATCGAAGATGGCGGTTTTGCGACAGTAAATGTAACTATTACTGGTACTGGAGAATCAGATACCGACAACGACGGCGTGCCTGACGATGACGACAACTGCCCTGATCATCCAAATCCTGGTCAGGAAAACTTCGATGGAGATGCTAAGGGAGACGTCTGTGACTCAGACGATGACAATGACGGAGTATCAGACAAGTATGACATATGCCCAGGTACACCTAAGGATGTTCAAGTAAATGAAAAGGGTTGTCCTGCAGATGAACAAGATACAGATGGTGATGGAGTCCCTGACGATCATGATGACTTTCCCGAAGACCCGAATGAATGGAAAGATAGCGACGGTGATGGAATAGGTGATAACGCAGATACGGACGACGACGGCGACGATGTTGATGATATTGCAGACAACTGTCCAAATGTTCCAAACCCGGACCAATTAGACTCAGATGGTGATGGCCATGGAGATGCCTGTGACGCTTTTCCCGAAGATCCAAATGAATGGGAAGACACCGATGGAGACGGCACCGGCAATAACGCTGATCCAGATGACGATAATGATGGCTTGGATGATATTGTAGATAACTGTCCTCTTGTTCCAAACCCGGATCAAGCGGATTTCGATGGAGATGGTATAGGCGACGCCTGTGATCGTGATCCGCATGGTCAAGGCGGTGAGGGTAATAGTTGGGGCGACCCTCATCTTGTGACTTTTGACCGTCTTGCCTATGACTTTCAGGGCGTTGGTGAGTTCACTTTGGTCCGGTCTCTTGATGATAGTTTAGAAATACAAACCCGTATGAAGCCTTGGGGGAATTCACGCGTTGTCTCGATCAACAGTGCGGTTTCTATGAACGTGGCGGAGGATCGTGTTGCGTTTTACGTCGACCGAACACCTGCGCTATATTTGAACGGTATACCGACCACTTTGGAAACCGAAGTGACACAGCTGCCCCATGGGGGACGAATTGAACTTAATCAAGGGATTTACATTGTAATATGGCCTGACAGCAGCTGGGTTCGAGTCCACTTGAGAGGTTCTTACCTAAATCTAAGGATTCTTCTATCCGCAACACGACAGGGTGGGGTCGAAGGCTTGCTTGGAAACTTCGATGGTGAGCGAGGAAACGAACTCGTCACTCGTGACGGTGTTACCATAGGCACCCGCCCAAGCTTCAACGAATTTTACAAGCAATACGGTGAGTCATGGCGCATTAGCCAAACGCAAAGCCTCTTTGACTACATCGACGGTAATACAACTGATACCCATACTGACCGAACTTTTCCTGGTGGTTTTGTCACTACAGTGGTCCTCTCGGATAGCGTTCGGCAACAGGCCGAACAGATATGTAGAGATGCTGGTGTGACGGATCCTGTGTATCTTGAAGCCTGCATCCTGGATGTGGGTGTCACTGGTGATTCCAGCTTTGCCGAATTTCCCGCCAGTGTAGAAGCCCCTAAAGACTCCATCCAAGTGGATGGATTCCTCGGCCATTCTATGGAGAATCCGGCAAAGAGCTGTCTCGAAATTCAGCAGTTTGGTGTTGTGGATGGAGACAGAAAATACTGGATTAAGCTCCCCAGCGGCATTTTTGAGATGCATTGTGACTTCAGCTCGGATAGCGGCGGTTGGACACGAGTTGGAGCCTTGGATGCGAGCACAGGATACTGCGGGAACGATGCCATTGGCGATCTGAGGGTCGACCCGGACGCGAGTATGGGGAAAATACCTGACGCTGACGTGCAGGCGTTGATGACGAGTACCCCGAACTCGCCTATGGAGCTAATGTACTTCTCGCGCAGTGATGGCAGATATGTCTGGCACGCATTGGAAAGCGTTACAGACTTCGACACCAGCAGTAAGCACACCTCGTCTCCGTTTTACTGTATCAACTGGCATTGTGATGACGGTACGATCGATTCGAGCGCGTGCGGAAGTGAGGGACAAGGATGCCCAGTGACAGCGCACGGCATAGGTGGCTTCACTAAAAAAATATATGTTGACTCCAACTTTTCGCGTCATATTCGTGGCATGCATGTCAACGGCAACATGTGTAGACTTCCAAACTATGAGAGAACAAGTATCTGGATTTACGTGCGCTAACTGAAGTGTAATGCGACGGCTTTTGAGACCGCTTTTTGCGGGTCTGAGAAAGTTGATGGTCTTGTAAAAAGTCGTTTTGAGTTAACTCTTTGAATTATTTCAAATATATTTTATTATGCGTTTGCCTTTTGTCTTGTATTGTGGTACGATTCGGCAACATTATCAATACCTTATAGGTGAAAGGCATGATTCGCATTAGTTTCTGGAGTCATAGTAGCGGTTCTGACCGCGTTAGTGATGTCGTTTGCTGGGCTGATTGAGAAAGTCACGACTATTCTCGTTCCTTCTAGTGCACTGGTGGCATTCGACTGCGACGAGTGCCCAGAAGGGTGGAAGCCATACCGGCCTGCGTTCGGTCGCACGATCATCGGTACGGGAAAAGGTGAGAAGTTGACCTGACGTCGGCTGCATGAAATAGGAGGAGAGGAACGACACACAATGACAGTCAATGAACTCGTCAAGCACGAGCACCCTGTTTATGGCACGGATCACACCCAAATTCCCCAACACGCGGACAGTTCACACAATGAATACGGCAGGTTTTATGGTATTTGGGGTACGATAGGCATTGCTGGTGGTAGCTATGCCTTTCAATCTCATGCAACCATATGTCGCGCTGACTCATTGCGTGAAGGAATAGGCCGTAGAGGTTTTTTCTCTGAACTCGAACGTACATTTACGGTAGAGACCGTTCAACTATTCACTGGAGCTGACAGTCGCAGACTGGGTGCTGCTACCGATGATGACGAACTATGTATGGAATGCGGGACGTCCATAAATAAGTAAATAACTTGACATTAAGTAATATTCTTGATAGTAGTCTTACATGCCTAGATTAGCCCACCTGGACGCACCCGGTGTTTTACAT
>JAGLQN010000409.1 GCA_023136835.1 Candidatus Omnitrophota bacterium
ACATCTGCCCCTGGTTCATAAAGATCGCGGACATGGTCCCACCGAGAGCGACATCAAAGTCACAATCTTCAAAAACAATGTTAGGCGATTTGCCTCCTAATTCCAAAGAAAGCTTTTTTGTCGTATCCGCGGCCATTTTCATGATATGCTGGCCGGTTTCTGTTCCACCCGTAAAACTGACCATATTTACCTCTTCGCTTCGAATGAGCTCATTGGCAACATCATGGGTGTTACTGCTGACAATATTGACAACCCCACTGGGCAAGTGCGCCTCTTCAATGATCTGGGCTAACTTGAGAATCGAAACGCTTGCTGTTGAGGACGGCTTAAAGACAACCGTATTCCCGGCAGCCAGCGCCGGTGCCATTTTCCAGCCGGCCATAATTAACGGATAATTCCATGGAATAACGCAGCCGACAACGCCGATCGGCTCGTGGCCGGTAACACTTTTAACTGTTGCCCGCACCGGATTGATCTTCGGGTCAAGTTCAGTTGTGATCTTTCCAAAATACTCGAATGTATCCGCGCATGTCGGAACATCGATAAAAGTTGTCTGCTTGCATATCTTACCGGTATCGCGGGTTTCCAGGTCGGCCAGCTCTTTGGCATTGACACGAATAAGCTGCGCGATCTTCACCAAATATTTACCGCGCTCTGCAGCCGTCAATTGCGACCAGCGATTCCCCTCAAAAGCAGCGCGCGCCGCCTGAATCGCCAAGCGCATATCCTCAACATTGGCATTCGCCACCCGGGCAATAACCTCACCGCTTGAAGGGTTAAGTGATTCGAAATAGTTACTCCCTTCCAAAGGCTTAATTTCACCATTAATAAAAAATCCGAACTGTTGAATGGCCGTTGCATCCATATGACTTAACCCCCGCGCGCCACTTTAATTTCTTTGATCCATTGTTTAACAATCTTATCTACCGCCGCAAAATGATCTCCTGAGAAATAAATCCCCCACGTTGAGGCGGAAAAATTGTCAATGGTCTCTTTATTGATAAAACATGTCCCGAGCATTGCGCTCAATGAAAAGCTTGCCTCATTCATGATTTTTCCACCACTAGCCTTTAATAGTTTGTACAACTTATCGTTACAGAGAACCACAAAGCACATCTCCAGCTCTTTCCATAAAAACGCGTCACCATATTGGGCAAGAAGGCTTTTCTTTAAGAATTTCATAAAATTTTTAGCCGTGTTGATATCGATCATGTTGTCAGGCAAATCAATGACAGAGCAAAGGTTTTTAACCTTAAAAATACTTCTGTCTTTAATATAGGCGACATATAAAATATTCGGTATTGAGATCATAGGTTCATTAATATAATTAAACTCGCTTAGATTGACGTCTAAAGATCTTATCAAACCTGTATAATCGATCATCGTATGTCCTTATTTTACGGGAACAGCTCCCCAAAGTTCAAAAATCCGACTGCACGGCGCGTACCATTTTGAAATTTTGGCAAAATCCCCTTTAAGATTCATTTTCTTTTGGGTTGTGGCGACAAATGGATCGATCTCGCGGTTGAAAACCGCGCGCCAAATGTTTTCCGGCGCGCAGATCAAGAATTCCGCTTCCGGATCATTGCCGACTTTCACGATCCTGCCATCTTTGAATGAAAAACTATAAGTCGCCCCTGTTTCCTCTAACTGAACCGCTAGGTCCATAGTCATTTTTGTCTTGCGCCCCAGTTCTTTCATTTGTTCATCCGCATTAGTGATTTTGACAATATCATCGATCTGCTCTTGGGAAAACAGCGTATATTTCTTTGTTCCCGGCGTATCGTTTATCTGCTCTTTTTCCTGGGAGTTCTCCCCTGAATCCCGGGCATAAAGTCGGCTGATCGCATCGATCGTTACTGCCTCTTCAAGAGCCTGGATCAAAAGGAAACAATCAAACAGATCTCCCCCCTTAGCGACAACCCCGTGATTGCGCAAGACAGCGATGTTATTGCTTTTTAAGGCCTCAATAACCGGAGTCGCATCTGTCACAGCTGGAGAATTTTGCTCGACGGACTGGATGCTTCCTAAATACAGTTTTGACTCGAATATCTGGGGAGTTAAACTTTCGTTCTGTAAGAAATAAGCATTTGTGTATGTTGTATGGGTATGAATGATCGCGGTTGTTTCTAAGAAATTCTTATAGACCTCTGTATGCAATAATTTCTCCGACGAAACACTTTCCTTTTCTAATACTTCACCGTCAAGCCGCATATGCACGATATCCGTCTCCTGGAGCAATCCCAAACACGTTCCGTGGCCCGTTAGAACAATTGTTTCATCATCGACCCGTCGGCTGATATTTCCGTTAAGGCCGGTAACGAGGTTTTTCTCCCAAAGAAGCCGGCCGATCGCAATGATGTTCTTTTTAAAATTTTGTATGTCTTCATTTTCCATAGACTTTTCCAATGTATTTTTTAGGAACCCATTCGACCAGCGGGACGTATCCCGGAATATTGCTCGGCGCGACTCTCCTGCCATTAAAAGAGGATATTTCCTTTGGGCGTCCTAACAATTGCAATTTCTGCCCGCTAGGATATAGGCAGACCGGAACTTTATGCCGCCGCCCTAAAACCCCCAGAATGAGCCCGCCGATCTGGCAAAGAGCTCCCTTCTTATCAATGAATTGATAAGAAAGCCAGACCTCGTTAACTAAGTTTTTGTAAAAAAGAAATCCTGCCATATTATCCGCGATAAGCGTTGGTTTCATTTTGCGTTTTATAAGCTCACGCGATGATCGCTTTGCCGCTTCAAGACCAGGCCTCCCCTCAAGAATAAAGAATTCCTTACCCCTTTTTTTCTTGATCAGGTCAAAAAACGAAGGCTCGAAAACCCCTTGAATGAGAATGATATTATTTTTCTTAATCACC
>JAGLQN010000041.1 GCA_023136835.1 Candidatus Omnitrophota bacterium
GTTCTAACAACGCGTATTGCGCACATGATCCAAAGCGGCATCGCGCCGGAAGAGATCCTGGCGGTCACTTTTACTAATAAGGCGGCGAAGGAAATGAAGGCCAGGGTTGACCGGCAGGTTAAAGTTCCCGTCGCGATCGGAACGTTTCACTCTATTTGTCTGGGCATTTTACGGAAGAATGCCTCTTATGTTTCGCTTCGCAGTGATTTTACGATCTATGATGATAAGGATCAGCTTTCGATCATCAAAGACTGCATGAAAAGCCTTGATATCGACGATAAAATGATCAATCCGAAGCACGCGCGGGAACGCATCAGCCGGAGCAAAGATCAATTGCAGTCGGCCAAGGAAGCCGCCGATGATGAGGCCAATTATGACGACGGGTATTTCTTCCCGGTCTATCAAAAATATGAGGAAAGGCTCAAGAACTGCAACGGTGTTGATTTCGGTGATCTCATCGCTAAAACGGTTTTTTTATTTTCTGTCGCGCCGGAAGTGCTTCAAACATATCATCAGCAATTTAAGCATATCCTTGTCGATGAATATCAAGACACGAATTTCGCCCAGTATATCTTTATCAATCAGTTGGCCAAAAAGCATCACAGCATCACGGTTGTCGGCGATCCGGATCAGTCGATCTATGAGTGGCGCGGAGCCAGCGCGGCGAATATGATGAAATTTGAGAAAGATTATAAAGGGACCAAGGTGATCCGCCTCGAACAGAATTACCGCTCCACCAATATCATTCTCAAGGCGGCTAATGCCGTGATCGCTCACAATACGAACAGAAAGCCGAAAAACCTTTGGTCACAAAAGGGCGAGGGGCATTTGATCGAGCTGTACAAAGCGCGAAACGACAGGGAAGAAGCGCGGAATCTTATTCATAAAATATTGACCGCGAAAAAGCAAGGTTACCGTCTGAAAGATATGGTAGGGTTTTACAGGACCCATTCTCAATCCCGTGTTTTTGAGGAAGAGCTTCGGCGGAACAATATCCCTTATGCGATCGTCGGGAATGTTAAATTCTACGCGCGCAAAGAGATCAAAGATCTGCTAGCTTATCTGAAGGTCATATGCAATGCGGGTGACGAGGTTAATTTGTTGCGCGTTATTAATACGCCGAAGCGTTCGATCGGCAAAACTACGGTCGACAAGATCCGGGCTTTGGGCCATCGTCAGAGTCTTAGCCTGTATGAAGCGATTGGCCGCTACGCTCAAGAACCGAAAACGTCCCAACGGTTAAAAAAAGCCCTATCTCATTTTTATCAAATGATCAGGATCTTCAGGGAATCAAGCCGGGTCCTTCTGTTGAGCGGTTTGCTGCAGACCGTTATTGATACGACAGGATATGTGGCCGCGCTTGAACAGGAGAATACTCTTGAGTCGAAGATACGCGTTGAAAATGTCCGCGAATTTTTTGCTTCGGTTAAGGAGTTTGAGGAGTCTCAAAAAGGGGAGGAGCATTTTGATGTCTTTCAGGCGTACCTTGAATTTATCAGCCTTCAGACGGGAATTGATACGTGGTATGAAGAAGATGAGCTCTTTACGTTAATGACGCTGCACAGTGCCAAAGGGCTTGAATTTCCGGTTGTTTTTATGCTGGGCATGGAGGAAGGGCTGCTGCCCCATGCCAATGCCATGAATGCTTCGCTTGAGGAGCTTGAGGAGGAGAGGCGGCTTTGTTACGTCGGCTTTACGCGGGCAATGGAGAGATTGTACTTGAGTTATGCCATGAGCCGGCGGACGTTCGGATATACCAAACGGCAGCATCCTTCCCGCTTTCTTTATGAGATTCCGCCGGAATTTCTTAACCGTACAATTGATGATTTCCAGGATTATAATGACGGGGATCATCCGTCTTCGCCGGAGACCTCGGACTATGCTTGGGAAGGAAGGTGGTAAGATGGTAAGATGGATTTCCGGCTACGTCGGATTCTGTCAAGATAGGTTTTGAAAACGGGTGAACCCGACGAAGCTCCCAAATGGAAATTTTGGAGCAAAGACGGGTCATTTAGATGATTGCGGGTTTGAAGAGGAGAAGATGGGGTATTATTG
>JAGLQN010000410.1 GCA_023136835.1 Candidatus Omnitrophota bacterium
GATCCTTCGCTTTGCTCAGGATGAATTGCCGAACGAAATATCCGTCAATTCACATCGATCGCGATCGCCTTTGTAACGAGTTTATGGGGAACAATATCAAATCCGGGATAAAACCCGTCGACTGGCCCCCTTACGATTCTCTTTCCCGAATGGATCAATAATTCCTTTGCCTTACGGATCTCGATTGGAATATCTGATCCCTTCTTTACTTTATTCGACGGTTGCGTCAGGACATAAAATGGAATACCAAACTCCTCGGCTAAGACCGCGATTTGATAAGTCCCGATCTTATTGGCAAAGTCACCATTCGCGCAGGATCGGTCCGAACCGACAATAACCTTATTGACCAAGCCGTCGGCCATAACCGAACCAACGGCATTATCAGCGATCAAGGTTACTTTAGCCCCCACGCGTTTTAATTCCCAGCAAGTCAATTTAGCCCCTTGGAAATATGGCCTGGTCTCAGTGGCAAAAAAATGGATCTCTTTTCCCTGTTGCTGGCAAATCGATGCGGCCATGGCCAATTCACCGCTGACATTGCAATGCGTCAATAGGCTATCGCCATTCCTGATCACATCAGCGATCTTGCACACGCGTTCGAGTCGTCGCGCGCGAATCCCGGCCAAATAGCCCATGATATTCTTACTGACAAACGGCCTGATCTCTAAATTATTCTTAAGCGCAGTCTCAGCCCAGTTAACGACAATGGACGTAACCTCCGGAAACGGAAAAGTGGGACGGCTATTATTTAATGCGGCGGCGGTTTTTTTTACTCGTTTTAACATCCGCGCTGTAGGAATAGCACATTGTGCTGTTCCTACTTTGTTCATTTCCAAAAGAAACGTATTCATTACAACGAGGAACTGTCCGAACGCCCTTGTCTTCATCCGGCGAATAACATTAACGGATTCCCTCAGATTATGAACTTTAATATAGTGCAGTCTTTGCGGGATCAAAGTCTCATCGAGAACCCAAAGAACGTTCCCCTTGACGTTTGCCGGCCAAAACAAAGGTGATTCTTTAATATTTGTATGTTCCCCTTTTTTCATCATTGTTTGCTCGCGGATGTTTGCCCTTCAAGCCGCTTGACAAGGTCAAGAGTGATACCGATCATCGCATGTTCGGCCATATAATAATTCGTGTCCATGAATCCCATTTCTCCGCTGATGATATGGTCACTGACCGCTAAAATCGCCGTTGCCGGAATTTTATGCAATTGGCATAAAGTTAAAAATACGGACGTTACCATGTCAACCGCGATCGCGCCTTGATTGATTGCCTTTCCGACATGCTCGCGTGTTTCGCGCAAGATCGCGTCGGTTGACCACGTGCATCCCCGATGGACTTTATATCCGGAAGCGTTCGCGCTTTCAAAAAGCGCATCCGTTAAAGCCTTGTCAGAATCGGGCTGAAAACTGGGATCATCAACATAATATGGCGTGACGCCATCACCACGCAGCGCGCTATCGACAACAATGAGGTCCCCGATCTTAATATCTTCGCTTAACGCGCCGCAGCTTCCGATACGGATCATTGTCTGAGCCTCTGCACTGCAGAGAATTTCCGTCGTGATCGCGGTATCAGCGGAAAACCGCCCGCCATTGATCGACGTGATCTTTGTTCCGGCATAGTCGCCCGTGTACATCGTATATTCCATAAAACTGAAATTTTTGATCGGATTTTCAATGTTTTTAAGAAAACCGTCTAATCGTTCCTTAGGCCCGGGGACGATCGCATATTTTCCTATATCTTCCGGACGTAATTGGACCATTTGCATCAAATCTTTACCTGTTAAATGAATATCTTTTTTCATTTGTGTCGTCATCATATTCTCCTTCGCTTTACTGTGTTAACGCTTCATTCTTTAATAAATTTTTATCGATCTTCCCAGTCCTGTTTTTCGGTAATTCATTGCGTATTTCGATATACTGCGGAACCTTGAAATGAGCCAAATGCTCCTTCGCAAAATACTTCAATTCCTCAGGAGTTAATTTCTGTTCCTCATCATTGAAGACAATAAACGCTTTGACGGCCTCGCCGCGCAGTTCATCGGGCACGCCGATGACCGCTACTTCCGCAATATGTTCGTTCTTATAAAAAGCGGCTTCAACTTCGGGCGCGTAAACGATCTGTCCAGCGACCTTGATCATTTCTTTTTTTCGCCCGACGATATAAAGGAAGCCTTGATCATCAAACCGGCCAAGATCCCCCGTATGCATCCGTCCATCACGCTTCACTGCCGCGGTCGCCTCCGGATCTTTGTAATAACAATCCATAATGACCCATCCGGAGATCACGATCTCGCCAATCTCACCTGCCGGAAGTTCACCGCCATCTTCGTCAACGATCGCGATGCTGCAACTCGGCGCGGGTTTCCCAACGCTGGCAATATTGTCACTATCAAGCGGCGTGACCGTATTCGGCGGGCATGTCTCGGTCATTCCCCATCCGTTCAAGAACTTGGCATTCGGACAATATTTATGGAAACGCTTCAAGGTTTCCGGCGCGCTAGGCGCCCCGAAAACAACAACCCACCGCAGCGAAGAAAGATCGAAGTTCTCGATCTGCTTCAGGGAAAGAAACGCATTATACATCGCCGGAACAATATGAAAACACGTAATCTTAAACGCTTGAATATTTTCTAAAAATTTAAACGGATTAAACCTGCCCATGAGAACAAGCGTGATGCCGAAGATAATCGAATTCTGGATATAAATAAAGCCGCCAATATGACTTAAGGGTATGGCGGCTAATTTAATATCGTTCTCGCTCAGGTCAACAAAATGCTCCATCGCCTTTGGCGACCCTTCAAGATGTTTGTAATTTAAAAGAATGCCTTTCGGCTTGCCGGTTGTACCAGATGTATACATAATCAGCGCAGGATCACTATCCGTAATCGTTACTTCTGGCAGATCAATATCCGCTTTTGCCGTCACATCGTCATACTGCAGGTATTTTGAGTCCCGCGTTTCTTCTCCTGCTTCACCGCATAAAATAATCGTTTGAAGGCTATCGACAGCTTCTTGAATTGTTCCAAGATCGACATCGGGGCGGTTCTTGGCAATAAGGACTTTTGTTTCAGAATG
>JAGLQN010000411.1 GCA_023136835.1 Candidatus Omnitrophota bacterium
ACTATACAAAAGGTGCGAATGTCATACGCGATTTCGTTCCATGATATTGCGCGTTTTTTCCCACTAATCATTGTTCGGCCTCATGGTATTGGTAGTACCAATGTTTGACTTTTTAACAGGATGTAAATAAACCATGCCAAAAATCGCGCATAATGAAACTTGGCAAGATTACGAGAATAATGCGTATGATTTATTTCGTAGCACTGGCCATCGGTGTCAACGGGATGTGATTTTACAGGGTGTCCGAGGCTCTCATCAGATTGATGTTGTGGTAGATCTCGCAGTACCAATTGGTAACCATCGTTGGCTTGTAGAATGCAAGCACTGGTCACGTAGGGTAGGCAAACGGGATTTGCAGTCATTTAAGACCGCAATCGATGATATCGGTGCTGATCATGGATATTTGCTATCAGAAAAAGGGTTTCAGAAAGGCGCACGGGAAATGGCGAGCACCTTAAACATTTCATTATGCTCATTATCCGAACTCAGAGAACACTTTGTACGCGAACAACTTACCCATCAACATCAACAATCCAAAGAATTTAAAGTTGATATTGAGTATGAAGAGGATTTGGGGAATATGGATTCTGAGGCAATTTTAGAACTTAACCACGTTAATAACTTTTCTGTATCTGATCATATAATTGAAATTCATGTAATTCGAGAAGGAAAATTGAATTGGGTTTTACCAACAGAGGCGGTTCGAAAGCTGCTAACTCCAGATGGTAGACTTATTATTAGCCTACCTTGGAACCCAATAAGATTATGCGGAGTATGTTTAAAAAATGGTTCAGAAATTGAAACTGAGGAAGGTGTGGAAATATGTGGCCCCTACCGGGTTATTTTTCGGACACTATCGGGGCCTGTTTCCATAAACACATATGTACCTATGTATAAATAAGAGTCTGTGAAAATATAACAACTAAGAGCTGAACAACGGCATTAAGGGCGTCGGCAAAAAGCCGACGCGGCCTTATGCCGACCGTTCGGCTGTGGCTGAGCATATGGACTACAATGGGCTGATTACGGCCCTAAATCTGCCGTTCATTGAAAGGTACTAATTGGGCAACTTTGTGCTAAAAAGTGACCGCGAGCGTAATTTCGACAAGAGGAATAACCACGCTAAGGGAAGAGGATTGCCGATATGAATTTTGTGAGAGTCAATGAGAAATTGACCAATAAAGGCAACAACCTAACCATACTTCCGCTAAAGATACTTCAGCCATTAAGAGACCCTTATGACGCTTTGCTGGTGCAACCCCTTGGGACCATGCAAGCCACCGAACTTCGCATTGGACATACTGATCAAAATATCGCCGTCAAACTCTATCGAGATTTATTAAACCACGCATACGAATACGCTGTCGATTTGGTGGTGACACCCGAATACTGTTTACCCTGGCGAGTAGTTGAAGAAATCGTGGATACGACGCTAAAACCCAAACACGGCGCGCTTTGGGCCTTGGGTTGCGAGAGCATAACACCGAAGGATTTGGACACTTATAAAGCGAGATGGGAACAACAGGGTGTCAAGGTTCTGTACGAGACGCCGCCACTACAAAACAGAGCCTATCTTTGTCCTCTCGTTTACATCTTTTGGGTGAATGATGCAGACCATAACATGGGCAATGGTGCAAACCTTTGCATGCTGATACAGTTCAAATCAGTGCCTTGCGGAGAAACCTTTGAAGTAGATCATCTTTATCTCGGCAATGATGTGTATATCTTTGGTAATGGGGACAATGAACTCAACTTTTTCAGCTTGATCTGTGCTGATGTTTTTAATTTTACCCAAGATCAGATACAAAGCTACCACAAAGACTCATTAATCGTTCATATCCAATTAAATGAAAAGCCCTGGCACTCCGATTTCAAACAATATCGCAATCGGCTCTTCTCAGTCGGCGGTAACAATCGTGTTGAGTTGATGTGTTTGAATTGGGCAACGGGTGTCACATGGGATAATGATGGCGATCCGAACAATGTTACTACCTGGAACCATGTCGCAAACTCTGTCTTTTACATCCCTAAAAGACTTTGCAACAAATTTCCTGACACAGAGCTTGATGCACTCCATAAAAGAGGTGTTTACTATAGCCGGGTTCATTCTCACTGGGATGGTCTCTTTCTGAACAACGTAGCGCAAGCCTTTTTGCTCAGAAAACAACCGCTTCGCTTTGACGGAGATCAGTCGTTGGCGCTACCGTGGCGAATACAATGCTTAAAACGCTTAATCCCGAACTCTGAGAAGGATGCTTGGGTTGAAGCCAACGAGGCAAATGACGGTTTTGAGGATCTCCTCATCGAGTACAAACCCTCGGATCCCATGTTACAAGAAGGATTCGAGCGTTTTACAGAAAATTTGACAGAAATTCATGATGACAGCCCGTTAGCGGTGGAGCGAAGTCTCGAGCTACTTCAAGGCCCGGCGGGGCTGCCCAGCTCCTGGTATGCTCGCTATGAACTAGATGCCCTTAACGTCGCCCCAGAGGAGTCTCCAAGGCGAGTGACCGCGCATCAGGAAAAGTGCCTGACAAGACTAGGAGTCATCTATAGAAAGCGAAGAGTGCAAGCGAGTTATGACGCCGCGACACTCCGTACTCAACAACTGAATTGGCCAATACCATTGAAGGACATTGGGCAAGGCTTTGCCTATCACTGGAGAGAGGCTCATCCCCACTGTAATGTGGTTCCCCTGGGGGCGACCGACAATCCCGCAACTCTCATTTACCTTGACCCCTGCATTCCAGCCGAAGCGAAATCCCTCTACCAGAAAATGGCCAAAGGCTTGCGTGAACATGCCGTCAAAACAAGCGATTACGAAGACCCAATCGAAAGTGTAATTCGAGCCAAGGACAGATTGTGTGTTATCTACAGAGAGAACCACCAATACAAAATCCTTCACGAATCTGACGGTAAAAAATCAATAACGCGCCCAGCGGATCAGTCACCGACATGCTACGACACGGAGGACGATAATGAATATTGAGGCCATTAAGAATAGTCTAAAGCTGAAATTTCAGCATCTCGATGAGGTCGCACCGGATATTTTTTGCGCAACGGATATATACCAAGACAAACCCTATGCCGTTCGTTATTTTGATCTGAGCGACAACATCGCCTCACACTCTGAAGACCTGAATAAGTACCTAGAACACGTGCTGGGCGAAGACTACTTCGATATAAAACGGCCGATTGACCTTAGGTGGAACAACTACCTGTATTTCATCACGAGCGACCAGCATCAACAGAATGAAGCCTTCATTCGCGCCAAATCTATTATTGAGTCAGACCGAGAGTACGCCAGAAAATTTGTCATTACGGAGACAGATCTCCCCAAATTTCTACTATTATCACCTCGGGATGAAGACCGGCCCGTAGCGCCCATACAAGACCTCTACAGTACCTGGCTGAAGTTACTAAATAAACAACAGTTTGGTTATTTACTGGATTTTAATCTAAGTGCGCCGGAAATCGTACGTAAAATAGGTACAGGGGAATTGGGCAAGATAGAACAAGCTATACCAGTGGGTGAACTCAACGAGGCCGAACGTGATGCCATAAGTCACCCTATTCAAAACTTGGTGAAGACAGGTTTTCGAAAGTACCCTAAGGAAAGTAAATTCCAATTTGGGAGTCGCGTTAACTTGATAACTGGCTCAAATGGCCACGGGAAAACCTCGCTCTTGGAAACCATTGAGTACCTTTATTGTGGATCCACGTACCGTAACGGCACGCCCGATGAGTACACGCATATCACCGCATCGCTGATTAATTCACCGGAGACTCTTGAAACCGACTCGATAAAAACCCAGCCAAAGCGATTGAAGGCCAGGAATCTTGGGTGGTATGGAAAAAATGATGTCCGGGGAAATTCACTCGATAAGAGTTTTGCGCGATTTAACTTCATGGATACCGATGCGGCCATCAGGCTTTCCGTGGAGGAAACGCCCGAGCAACTCTCTGAAGACATTGCCCGTATTGTCTTGGGCGCAGAAGCCGGCAAAGCCTCCGATCAGATCCAACGGATACACATTGAGCTGGAAAAACAACGTAAAGTTAACGAGAATGACAGCAGCCAATTAAGCGAAAAAATCCAACTGCTGGAAAAAGAGAAGGATTCTCTTAACGCGATGACCAAACAATCGGATACTTTTTTTCAGCAACTCAATCAACATTTGAAAACAATGCACTGGACGAATCGGCCGGACAACGCTGGCGAGACGTCAATTAACACTCTTTCCGAGAACATCGCGGCTGCGAGTCATCAGTGCAAACTGCTTGAAGGCAGTAATCTTGATGACTTAAAAAAACAACGCCAAGAACTCGAGTTAAGCAACCAATCGCTGTCAACGCTCGTTGAAATCGCATCAAATTTCGACACGAAGATGAAATCGCTCACTACAAAAAAAGAACAAGTAAGTCACAAATTTAAATTTATCGAAGAGCTTCAAGCCTATTCGGGTTCGGACTTGTTAGCCCTTGATCTGGAACAAAAAGAACTAACAGCGACCATCAATGGCCTACAGGCAAACATGCCAGATCTGCGTCGTATCGACTTTATTGACGAGAAGCTCGACAACCTCTCCTTGGATAATGCTTTATCCGTAACGGATAAAAAGCTAACCAAAGTACATTCAGAGAAGACAGAAACACTAATCAGGATTGAGGAGCATGAACGTTCCCAGTCCATGCTGGGGAATTTACGTGATCAACTGATTTCAACAGCCACAAAAATGCTGGAGTCTTCGCACGAGAAGGATCTCTGCCCCTTGTGCCAATCACGGTTTAAAGAGGGACAATTGATGCTTCGTATTGCCGGCGACACAGTGCGTGATTCGGCGCCCCTGTCTGTCGACTTGCGAAAGAAACTTGTGACCCTGCAAACAAGCGAAGCGGATCTGCAACAGACAAAATCCCTGTTGACGGCGATGATAAGCAACTCTGGTGACGCGTCCATTGAAACGTGCGCTCTTGTCCTGACCAGGCTTGAAGAAGATCAAAGGAAACTCTCGGAATATCAAGAATCTCTAAAAACGGTAACCTCCAAACTCGCCAAACATAACGAAAGTGGCCGAAAAGTCAACCGCTTGAAAGAGCTCATGCGAAGTCTTGCAATTACCGAGTTCGCCCCGAATGACCTGGATGTATTACTACAGTCCCTGCACTCGGAGTCAACAGGGTTAACAAAGGAAATCAACAGTAAAAAAGCTGAATTGGATGACACGAACCAGCAGATCTCAGCACTGGCTGAAAGAGCTGGCCTATCCAAATTATTGCCTGCGGCCATCTTAAGCAAGACGATCGCGACGGAAATAAAGCGTTGCGACCAAAAGGAAGCTGCAGCTAAGCAATTAGCCAGTTTTCTGGACCTAAAAAAGAATTTTTCAGCAATTGAGCTCTCCCATCGAATCTACGAGGCCAGTAATATCGTGTCAACGCTCATCACCACACGCAAAAGAGAAGAGGAGACAAACATCCGGTCTCAACAACTTGAGCAACAGATCAAGATCCGTCGAGATACCCTGACAGAGAAACAAACCACCTTGAAACATCTATCGATCGCTCGGAATGCCCTCTCCAATATACTAACTGGTCAAAATTCGCTTGAAAGTATTAAATATGAATTGCTCGCAAATAATGCGGCCATCATCTCGGAAATATTTTCCAAAATTCATCTTCCCAACGAATACGACATCGATGTTGAAGGACAGGAAATAAAACTCATCCACAAGGGATCCGGACAGAGACGGTCACTCAAGGAAGTGAGCACCGGGCAACGGGCGGCCTTTGCTCTATCCTTGTTTTTAACCATGAACAAAACACTGGGTAATGGCCCTATAGTCTTACTCTTAGATGACCCCATCTCACACATTGATGACATCAATATGTTGTCATTTCTTGATTACTTGAGAGAACTGGCCATAGATGGCAACCGACAAATATTTTTCACCACACCTAACGCGAAATTAGCCAGCTTGTTCCGGCATAAATTTAGATTCCTATGTGATAACGAGTTCAAAGAAATCCGCATGACCCGCTAAACTTCAAAGGGCTAACCCTTCTTGGGTTGCGGGACGTTCCTTGAT
>JAGLQN010000412.1 GCA_023136835.1 Candidatus Omnitrophota bacterium
ACAATTAAGATTTTCCTCTTGTCCATTTAAAACACCCACTCCCAAAGGCTCGACTTTGAAGATTAATGTTGCCTTTACGCCGCCATTCTTTTTATTCTCGACAAATATGCAACCATCATGGATATCCATAATATTCTTTGAAACAGACAACCCTAATCCAACACCGCCATCACCGCGGCGCGTCGTAAAAAACGGATCAAAGATCTGGCTGATCTTATCTTCCGGAATACCGCATCCGCCATCTTCGACCGTAAGAACGACAACGGTCTCGCCGGGCTTAAATTCATCCCGGCGTAATTGCGGCATATCTTCCAGATCTTCAGATAGAATCCGGCTGTACGCTCTTACTTCAATGTTCCCTCCTTCAGGCATGGCATGCACCGCATTGAGAATGAGGTTGACCAAAACCTGTTCAATCCTATTCTTGTCAAACATGACCTCCGGAAGGGATTTCTCGATCTTTTTAACAACTAAAATATGATTGCGGGAAAATTCATAGCGGACTAAACTGAGCGCTCTTTCAATAACAACCTCGAGGTGTTCTTTCTTTTTCTCTAAACTCGCTAGACTTGCAAAGTTCAAGAGATCTGTGACGATATCATTCGCTTTTTTGATCGCCTGTTTCATGTTCTCGATCACTGAATCCACCTTTGAATCAATCTCACTGAAGCTCTTTGATAAATAGGTAACCCCGTAGAGAAGTGTCGCTAGCGGATTTTTAACTTCATGGGCAACGCCGCTCGCCAGGCCGCCGACAACCTTCATTTTTTCGGATTGAACAAGTTGATCCTGGGCCTCTTTGAGTTTTCGGTAAGCGGTAACAATCTCAGATTCTACCTTCTTGCGTTCCACCGCATAATGAAGGGCTTTATTGAGAATGTAGGCGTTGTATTTCCCCTTAACAAGAAAGTCCTGGGCGCCGAAACTTAAGGTTTCTAATCCAACTTCATCTTCATAAGCTCCGGTATTTATGACTACCGCCACAGAAGGATATTGTCGATTAAGCTTCAGCAATGTCTCCTCTCCATGGCTATCAGGAAGATTAAGGTCTAGAATAACAACATCAAAGGTGTACTGTGACATAAGCTGGAGAGCGCCTGCCAGAGAATCGGAACTTTTCAAAAGAGAAGTGGAATCTGAAACCTCTAATAGCATCGATTCCAATATCCTGCGGTCAATCAAATTGTCCTCAACTACCAAAACTTTTAATGCCTGTTTGTACTTCATAGATCAATTCTCTCCCTTTTTACTCGCAGACACTATCAAAAATAACCACTATGCGCACATTTCCCCCATTGCAAGAAAAAGGTAAAATAGTTAATTATTTTCTCATTTCTCTTGAAATCACTGTCAATAAGTTCCTAATTACTTATTTTTCAGTATGTTAAGTTTCTTTCTAATATAAGAATACAATATAAATAAAGATTTGTCAAACTTAAGGACAGCTTGAAAAGGAGGGATTTAAACGGAGATTTTTGAGAAAACGCTAACCAAATGATTGGATTTGGTCAAAAATGGTAGGTGCTGCCTAGCATAAAGGCTTTAGATTCCCAATTGACCTGGTTAAGCCGAATATCGGAACTTGTTCCATCAGAGAAAAATGTCCTATCGATCCCTTTACTTGCCTCCCACTGCTGAATATCGGCCCGGAGATCTAGAGTAAAATCATCAGTCAAATGATAACTGGCACCCAAATTGAAGACAAGTCCCATACCATCAGCAATGTGCTCAAAACTCTTGGGATGCCGAAAGTCAGGACGAAGGTTCCAATTAGCCGAACCATAGTAATCTGCCCAATGGTATGCAAATCGGAACGTGCCGAATAACTTGTCTTTTGCGCCTTCCACTTCAAATCCTAACCATGGACCTTCCCATTCGGCCCAATAACTCGTATGTAACGTAGGACCAAAAGCCCCCCAAGCCGGTATGGTTTGAAACCCCTCCGTGATAATCAGGTTCAATTCATGTTTCGAATATCCTCCTAAAACCGTGAGCGAAAGTTTATCCACCGCAAAAAGATCTTCGTTCGTCTTTAAATAAAACCGAAGGCCCCCGCCTACGGACCAATCCATGGCTTCTCCATCGCTAGAATTGTTATTCGAGCGGGAAAATTCCAATGTGCGGTCATCCCCAAGATAATCTGAGTCCTGATTATCCCCTTTATAAATATCCGCATAAGAAAACATGCCGTCGAAAACGAACCGGTTTCCAAGAACAATATTACTCTCAGCCGCAAGCTGAGTCATTTTTAAATCAGACCAGGTCAGCTCCGATAAAATATTCGGCGTTGCCGTTCCTGTAATATCGCTTGCAATATTCCAATTAAAATCATCCCAACGCCATCCGCCCATAAGCCGCAGATCTGCTTGTAGAAAACGACCCGGTTTTGAATCTTTTCCATAACTGTAGTGAAGGCTTTTTGAATTATTGAGATTTTCCTCGTAACTATCAAACCGACCATAATCCTTTTTGGCCCCCCAATCTGTGTACACCGCGCTCTCATCCTGATAGTAAGTCGAAAAAGCCCCTTTTTCCTGCGCGTAATCGGAATATCCATCGTCATTGTAGTTTGAAGTGTCATCAAACTCCTCGACGCCATACTGGCTCGAAGAATGTTGGGAGGAACACGTATTTTTCCACGATACTCGGCCGCCGCTTTCAAAATTCTTTGCGATACAGTCCATCTCTCGGTCCATGATGGCTTGCCGTTCGGCGTCGGTTGATGCTTGCCGCGCATAAACAGGATTACTACCCACAGACAATCCGATAAGGATCGCTAAAAAGAAAAATACTGGATGATTTCTCAGACGCATATGACAACACACACTTTCTTTTTATTAAACCGAATACTATTACTATATCGGGAATCATTCCTCTAGACAATACAAATATGTAATATTTCTGTTCGTCTGAGAAAAAAATATGGGATGGAAAGATGTTAACAGCGTGGATAAATGGCTGGCACGGTCTTAACCGCGGATCGTTTCATCGGCAAGATTGTTATGGCTGCCGATAACAACCCAACGGTTCCCCTGGTTTTTCCAAGTCATTGTGTAGCGACGGATCACCCTCTTGCCGCCTTCCATATTTTTTTCGATCGTGAAAATAAAATACTGCACGATCGCAATATCCTCGTGGATACGGATATCAATCGGCCGCAGTTCACAAATAATGATCTTGGTTGATTTTGTCCAGAACCCGACCCATTTGTTCAACCACGGTTTATCGATATTGATCGGGCTTTCGTGACCGAAGCCGATAAAATCGTCGTGAATATATTTTAAAAATTCATCCACACGGGCATTAATCAAATGGTCCCAATGGTCTTCAAGAGACCGCCAGACACTATGTTGTTCTTCAGACCAGCTCTTCGGTTTGGATGATGTTAATGGTTGCATAAAATGACCTCCAAAATATTTTCGTTTTATTTGGATTTAATCTTCAAAATGATACAGGAATATCGATTCATTGTCAAATACAACTCGGCGCGCGGTATTACTCGAAAATCCGTCACAGATGCTTGCGGATTTCTTCAGCTATCCGTGCCAGGTCGTCATTTTCAGCTGGTTTCTGGTTATCAAAATTCAGGTCCGAAAGCCCAACGATCGGAATAAGGTGAATATGCGCATGCGGGACCTCAAGCCCGGCAACCATCACCCCGAGCCGCTTACAGTCAACGCCTTTTTTAACCGCGCGGGCCACTCTTTTCGCGAAAACCATCATGCCGCCTAAACAATCATCATCGACGTCAAAAAAATAATCCACCTCGGCCTTAGGAACAACCAAGGTATGCCCGGGATTGATCGGCCGGATCTCGAGGAACGCAAAATAGTTTTCATCCTCGCATATCTTATGACAGGGAATCTCCCCATTGATAATACGAGTAAATAAACTAGCCATGGCTGCCTCCTCTTTTCTTTAAGGATCTCCTACCGTTTAAAACTAATTGTTCTTTTTCTTTTCTCGAGAGCGCCTTCACTTTGCATTCCCGGACTAAAGCCTGGGCGTGACTGGCACAATCTTCATGATAGATCAATTTGACGGGTCGCCGCGCCCGCGTGTAACGGGAGGCCTTGCCGTCATTATGCATCTTTAACCGCCGCTTGAGATCTTTGGTCACGCCAGTATAAAAAGTGTCGTTCTGGCAGTGCAAGATATAGAGAAACCATGGCTGATCAAGCCTCTTTCTTTCCTCTCCCTCAATCTCCTCCATCTTCTTGACCATCCTTTTGTATTTCGGATGCACAATTAGCCTTTTGGATTATTTTTATCTTTTAGCTGAAAGACGGGAAACCGTCCCTGCAAGGCATTGGAGACAAGCGTTTTGACTTCTTCACTGAATTTTGTCGAGAGGATCCATTCGAGGTAGCCGCGATCCATGCGCACGACCTCCTGCAGGCTGTATTTCCTGGCATATTTTCCGAACATCATGTACGCCTTGCCATCCCACCACCGGAACTTCCGTTCATCATCGAGGAATTCAGCCGTCTGCTGATAATCAAATTTACTTAATGATTCCAGTCCCTCTTTCTCTTCGTCATATTTTGTAACCTGGGCCTCGAGGATCTCGAGAGTCGCCTGCGTATCGGCCATAGCAGAATGGGCATTATTAAGGTTTTTATGGCAGTAAAAATCATAGGCGGCCGTCAAATCGCGCTTTTCATTAAGATGGAAAACCTTTTGGGCGTCGTAGGTCTTGACCCCCTCCCAGTTAACTTTCAATCCGGAGTCATAGATCTCCCTCTGCAGAAGAGGAAGATCGAACCGCGCAACGTTGAACCCGGCCACGTCACAACCCTCGAGAAACTCGAAAACCTCGCCGGCAATATCCTTAAATGCCGGAGCCCCTTTAACATCTTCATCAGTGATACCGGTCAGTTCGCTGACAACCCCCGGGATCGGCATGCCGGGATTCACCCTTTTATCATATGTTTCCCGACTCCCGTCGTGGGCGCACTTGATCATGGCGATCTCTATGATCTTGTCCCTATCGACCCACGTTCCGGTCGTTTCCAGATCTAATACAACGAGCGTATTTGATAATTTCATAAAACCTTTTCTTTCTTTTAAAAACGATTAACGGACTAAAACCTTTTGCTGATTATATCAGACTTTTCTGGATTTCATTGTAATTTTTAGCTGTTTCCAGGAGCCGCGGCAACATACCATCTCCATCTTGAACGCTGCCCCGTTGCGGTATATACTGATATGGGTGATTAAAACCCTTGAGGAAAATATCATGAAACGTTTTCGTACCGGCAAACACTATCATAATTACATTCATTCCATTCAACCAAGGTATGCCTCTATGGACACCGCGACGCACTGCGCCGAACCCAAAGAGACGATCAAGGTCATCACCTACAATATCAAGCTCTCAAAAAATACCGGCCAGGCCCTTAAACTTTTGGCCGGCCATCATAACCTGGGCAATGCCGATATTATCTGCCTGCAGGAAATGGACCATAAGGGCGTCAAGCTTATTGCCGATGAACTAAAATACAATTTCGTCTATTATCCGGCGATCCTCCACCCGAGGAATAACAAAGACTTCGGCAATGCCATCCTTTCGAAATGGCCGATCGTCAGCGACCGGAAAATCATCTTGCCTAAACTCGGTACAGGAAAGCTGCAGCGCATTGCCGTCAGAGCGACGCTTTTGATCAATGATACTAAAGTGACCGTGTTCTGCGTTCATATGAAAATGTTCGTCCGCAGCTATCAAAGGCGCATTCCCATCGACCAGATCATCGGCGCCATCGAACCCTCGATCAAACACTCGATCATCGCCGGTGATTTTAATACCTTCAGCAAGTCCAATTGCCGGGCCATTTTAAAACCGTTTAAAGAAGCTGATTTTCAACTGGCAACCGGATCCATAGGATGGACCTACAAATACTGGTATCTTCTAAACAAAAGATCCACATTGGACCATATTTTTACTCGGGGGATGACCGTCGTTAATACAGGAAAGGTTATCAACCGCATCCCCAGCGACCACATTCCGATCTGGGGAGAATTGAAGATCAATTGAGAATCTTTCATCCCCCCTAACTCAGTAGATGGGGGATGTCAGTAGTGTCCCGTTGTTTGTATTT
>JAGLQN010000413.1 GCA_023136835.1 Candidatus Omnitrophota bacterium
GTGAGAAAACTTGGTGTCAAATTAGAATAATATAATTAAATTTTAAGTTATTTACTTATTTATGGACGTCCCGCATTTTCCCCCCGCATTTTCCCCCTCTGGATCAGTAAACGCTAACCTAACTGCACGCCAAAAAAACAGGCTGGCAAAATTTTGCCAGCCTGTTTTCTGTTCTTAGAGATACGAGATCGAACGATGATCGTTAGTCTGTATCTACGCCAATGAGCGTCATGTCGAGAAGGCCACCAGCATCGCTATGGGAGATCGCTCCCAGATACCTGGGGCTATCGTCGAGACCTAACCAGTTCACCGTTAGCGTGGCTGTGCTGCCCTGCGTCGCGGAAGTCGGCGCTCCAGAGATAGTCATATTGCTGCTGCCCGTTGCGGCTGGAACAGCCCAGCTAAACAAGGTGTAATTGGCATCCGGGCCATCTGTGCCCCAACCATGAACGAATACATAGTAGTCACCAGCTGGTGGGGAGGCCACATCAACTTGTTCGGCTGACGTGCCAGAGCCACTATCGCCCGCATAAACACCACTTGGATAGAAGACGTATAGATCCAAGTCGTCCACGCCATCTGTATAATCATCAAAGAGCGAGAAGCGAGCATGCAACGAGTCAGCCGGGATAGTGACAAAGTGGAGCGTTGTACCAGGGCCAAATGGCGAAAAACTATCACCTGGGTCATCGAGGACATTGCCGTCTGTCGTTGTTGCTGGGGTCAAACCGTGCGAAGCGGCAGTGTAGTCACCAGTATAGCCAAAGGTGACATCAAAGCTGAGGGAGCCGTCGGTGCCTGCGCCGGCAACTTCTGCTGGAACTGCAAGCTGCACGGGGCGAACTGCTACTGGGCTGCGGACAATATGTCCCTCATCGCCTGTCCAGGTAACAAAACCGGTGGTGTAGGTGTTGAGGGCTGCGCCATTGACGGTGAAGGTCAGTTCGTAGCTTTCGGTCTGACCGGGATCCACGCTTATCGAGTCCGGGTTGGCAACCACGTCAACTCCGGGTAACGAGTAGAAGAAGGTGTACGTCTCATGATTGTCGCCCACGTTGGTGACGGTGCGTTCAACGGTTTGTATCCCTGGCAATGCGCCGACCGCGATGGAGGCAAGGTTCAGGTCGCTGGGGTCAATTTTGATGTAAGGGCAGTACGAAGCCTGTAGTTCTCCTGTACCACACAGGAAACCAAGCCAATCCATCCAGCCGTTGTCATAAACCAGACCGGGGTCTGCTGCGCTGTTGGGGGCAACGTGCCCTGCGCCTTGTGCAAAGGGATCAGCGCCTGAGAGCAGGTCGAAGCCTGTGGTCATCAAAGCCGACTTGACCATCATCGGAGACCAATCAGGATGCAGATCCTTCAGCAAAGCAGCCAAACCAGCAACGTGCGGGCTGGACATGGAGGTGCCACTATACAGGTCGAAGTCTTTGCCACCATTTCCTGGAGGCGCAACTGCGGCCAGGATGTCTACACCGGGGGCAGAAACATCAGGTTTGAGGATATCGCCAGTGCCAGCCTGCAAGGGGCCGCGTGAAGAGAATGCCGCGATGAGAGGAGCAGGCACGGAGGAGGCGGTGTAGGACGGGAAAATCTGAGCGATAGGCGTTTCCTCGGTGACGATATAGTTACGAATGGCTGCGCCGTCTACGTCATCAACATGCACGGTTGGGACGCTATGGAGGTCGCCATTGAGAGAGCTGGGGCTTACGTTGGCAAGAATAGTACCAATGCCGTCAGCTATGTAGACAGCATAGCTTTTAGAAACACGCGCAATCGTACCGCGATCACAGAGAACGATCTTGCCATTGACAAGATCTGGATCAAGTGTGCCGGGGTAGCACAGTTTAGCTTCTTCGGGGTCGGCACCTGCTAAACAAACATCAGCCGCGTAAACCAGATCAGCTGGACCTGCGCCAGTGGTGTTGACTGACGCGCCATAGTAAGTGTCGCCATTGTTGCCGAGAGTAACACAAGCCTCGTAGTAGCGGTCATGTGTGCTGGCTGCGACGGTGGTAATCCACGGGCTGGGATGTGCGACAGTGGATGCGTCGGGGCCACTGTTGCCAGCCGAAGCGGCGACAAACACTCCGGCCTCCGCAGCGAAGAGGAAGGCTATTTCAGCGGGGTCCATGAATGCGGTTCGCGAGCCGCTGATTGAGTAGTTGATCACGTCCACGCCGTCAGCAACAGCTTGATCAATGGCTGCGACAAAGTCGCCGGTAAAGCCGCTGGCTGTTGAGCCATCTTCTGTTGACCATAAGGCTTTATAGGATGCGATCCGAGCGCGAGGGGCAATCCCGCTGATCGTACCAAACACGGCAGCGGGACCAGTTACCTCGACCCCAAAATTGCCGCCAGCGGTGGAGGCAGTATGCGTGCCATGACCGTTGTAATCGCGTGGAGAGTTGAATTCCCACGGGCGTTGGGCTTCGATACCAGCATCGCCGCCCCAAGAGGCATTAAAGTACTGCGC
>JAGLQN010000414.1 GCA_023136835.1 Candidatus Omnitrophota bacterium
CAAGGTTTGGCAGTTATCTCTACTGGATCAAAGGCAGTCTTACAAAGGGTGAATATGAAGAATGGCCACTCCTGGAAGGTATTTATCCCAATACAACATGGGCACTGCAGGCAGAGACCATCAAAGATGAAACTCTTGGCTCAAGTAATGGCGAACCTGATCAGACTTTTGAGTTCCTCAAGATCCCTCTACTTATAGGGGAAACATTGAGGATACAGGAAATTCTCTCAGAAGAAGAAAAGCTCTCTCTTAGAACTGCTTCAGGAGAAGATGCCATACACGAGGTAAAGGATGACAAAGGGAATGTTGTTGAAACATGGGTTTTATGGTCAGAAGTTTTTGACTTTTTCGATTCAAAAGAAAATGACCGTCATTACACACTGGACCGTGCTATCGGTCAAATCCAGTTTGGTGATGGGATACACGGCATGATACCACCTACTGGTGAAAATAACATAAAGGCATTTTCATATCGATGGGGTGGAGGGAAACAGGGAAATGTGAGAGCAGGAGATATAAAAACGATTAAATCACCTGTATCCGGAGTTGACAGTGTATCAAATCATGCCGCCGCCGACGGGGGAGCTGATACGGTAACACTTGATCAGATGCTTGAAATCGGACCTGCCCGGATAAGCCACAGAAACAGGGCTGTAACTGCAGAAGATTTTGAATGGCTGGCTAAGGAAGCGTCGAGAAAACTGGCAAAGGTCAGATGTCTGCCAAATACCAATAATAGAAAGGAAAAGGAAACTGGCTGGGTCACTATAATCATTGTCCCGGATTCAACTGAAGATGAACCTTCTCCTTCACTGGAATTAAAAAGAAAAGTAAGAAAGTATCTTGAGGAACACTGTGCAAATATTATCAGTTTTCCAGACCATATTCATGTAACGGGTCCTTCTTATATGAAGGTGGGTGTTTCAGTTGATGTGTTTATTCCTTCCATTGATGTAGCTGGTGAAGTGGAACGTGATGTAAATAGAAAACTCAGGGCATTTTTCCACCCGTTAACAGGTGGTCCTGAAGCTAACGGATGGGATTTTGGAAGAGACGTTTCAGTTTCAGATGTATATGCCTTAATTGAAAAAATAAAAGGGGTGGATCATGTGGAGAACCTGAAATTTTCCTTTAACGGGACTAAAGATGGTGATACAGTAAATGTTGAACCTGAATTTCTGGCAGCAAATGGAACGCACACTGTTAATCTTCAACTGGTAAAAGGAGAGTAAAATTATGGGTCTACCTGTTCCCGTATTAGATGATAAAACCTTCAATGAAATTGTTGACGAGGCCCGTTTACTCATACCACGATATTATCCGGAATGGACCGACCACAACGTTCATGACCCGGGTATTACTTTTATTGAGTTATTTGCCTGGCTTGCAGAGATGCAGATATATCAGCTCGACCAGATAACGGACCGGAACTATAAAAATTTCTTACAACTTTTAAATTTCTATCCCTGTGATATCCAGCCTGCAAAAGTGGATATCACTTTTAAACAAATTACCTCTGAAATACCTATTCCAGCAGGTACTCAGATATTTACAGGGGTAGAACCTGAACAATTAGTATATGAAGTTCAGGAGGATTTCAATCTCGTTCCGGCACAGATCAAATCGATAATCACCACGTATGATTCAAAGACAGTCGATAACACTGAGGCGAACGAAACTGAGAATGTTTATTTTG
>JAGLQN010000415.1 GCA_023136835.1 Candidatus Omnitrophota bacterium
GATTAGGATTAGAATTTTTTGATAAACTTCCTGAAAATGAAATTCAAATTACGTTTATACTGTTTGAGGATGACCTCCCTGCAGAGGGAACTCATGGAGATGAGCCGTCGCACGTAATTCCTTCTGCTGAAATAGTATGGGAATATCAAAGTGATGGTACATGGAGGGATCTTCCTGTTCTCAAGGACAAGGACAGCACACTGGCTTTGACCAGAAACGGCAGGATTGTTTTTCTTTTACCGTCTGATATAGAAATGAATGATAAAGACGGGTTATACTGGATACGTTGCCGCATACAAGACGGATGCTATGAGATCGTCCCTTTTATAAGCAGAATATTGATCAACACTATATCAGCCGCTCAGGTCGAAACCATAAAATATGAAGATCTTGGTACATCTTCAGGGTTTCCCGATCAGAAAGTACGCCTCAAGAAAAAACCTGTAATGAGAACATCCCATGATGTTCTGCCATTTGTTGCCATAGATGTCCTTGACTGGCATGGTCTGCTGAAAATGATGAAAAATCAGGCTGAGCTGTCGGAACCTGGAAAACGGATCACTGGTATGTTTGATGAAAACACACAAAATCGGATCAGTGAATGGGATGAGTCTGAGATATGTATCTCACTGAAATTGAAATTTGCAGTGTTGTCAGCTTTAAATACGGTCATGGAAAACCAGTATGTATACCATGTTGAAGTTTTCAAAGAAGTGAAAATCCCTGATGAGCTCAAAAAATTAACAGATCATCTGGATACTATTTCTTACATTGAATTGAAAACACTCAACTGCTTTTTGATAGAAGCTGCTTTTCCGGATACAATAACAAAAAGAAACCTGGTTGTTCAGGTCCAGGGTGATGAAGAGGAGTGGGAAACCTGGTTTGAAATAAACGATTTTGAATCTTCTGATCCAGACGATCTTCACTACCATCTGGATACTCGAGAAGGAAAGATCACTTTTGGAAATGGATTAAACGGCCGTATTCCACCTGAACAACGCAAGATCAGAGCATTGCTGTATAAAACCTCTCAGGGTCCGAAAGGAAATATCACCAAAGGACAGAAGTTCAGGATTACCGGATTTAGAACAATAACAGGAGAGAATGGAAAGGAAGCAACTGGAGGGACATTAGCAGAATCTATTAACCATGCAAAGGGCAGGGCTAAAAAAGACTTCAGAACACATTATAGAGCTATTACTTCAGAGGATTATGAACAGCTTGC
>JAGLQN010000416.1 GCA_023136835.1 Candidatus Omnitrophota bacterium
CAATACGGAAAATACACTGACGGCTCATCGACTATTTCTTTAGACAAAAGCGTTATCTGTTTTGACTTAAAAGGACTGGCCCAGTTTGAACGCTTGCAATCCGTTATGCTTACCATCGTAACCAACTTTATCTGGGGAAAAATCATGAGTGAACCAAAACGGCGGAAATTCGTTATATTCGATGAATGCTGGAAGTTAATGAATACCCCCGAGGCAGCCACATTCATAGCCGAATGTTACCGTACCTTTAGAAAATATGGCGCAAGCGCGATTTCCGTAACGCAGTCGTTAAGTGACTTTTTAGGAAGTGGTTTGGAGGATGCTATTTTAGGCAACTCTAATACACGGTTCATTTTACGCCAAAACTCCGCGCCCACTGTTGATAACATTGTCAAATATTTCAACTTTAACGAGCAAGAAAGACGGCTTATCGAATCGTTACAGATCAAAAAAGGGGAATATTCAGAGGTTTTCTTCTCGCAATCAAAGGAATTGCAGAATATCAGTTCCAAAATGATCATTTATCCGACACCGATTGAATATTGGGTTGCCACAACCGATTCAAGTGATTTATATCATTATGAAACGGTAAAAGAACAATTTGGGGATCTGAGTTTGTACGAAGTTTTACAGAAGTGTGCCGAAGAATTTCCCCACGGAGTAGGACAATCAAACGCAATGTCTAAAAGGGGGGCTGCATATGTGTAAACAATATAAATGGATTTTGATTCTTATTTTATTACCAATCATTACAGGGTGTGCCAGTAAAAAGGTCACATATACGACGACCGGAAGTCTGATAGGTGCTGGGGGAGGGTATGCTATTGATCGCGACGGTAAGGATGCGGCGATTGGCGGATTAGTCGGGGGACTATCGGGAGCCGTCTTAGCGGGTGTCCACGAGAAGAAGGAGAAGAAACGATACAGAAAGGGTTACGATCAAGGGTATACCCATGCCCAGCTTGAAATTGCTGTTGAGGATTGGAAAACAAACACAGGCAAAAAAGAAGACAAAAAATATTTAAAGTTTTTTGAGCGCATTAAGATTCCGGCAAGAAAGGTTAACGATGTTTTTTACGAATCGCATTATGAAACATTGGAGGTGTACCAATGAGAAAATTGATGACTGTAACGTTAATTATTTTGTTGAATTCTTCCGCAGTTTGGGCAGATTCAACATGGGCGGTATTACGGCAAACAGCCATTCAAACATCAGAGCATATCAAACGGGTTCAAGAAGCGGTTAAGACAGTTCGATTGCTTCAATCTCAGGTTCAAGACACTCAATCGATACTTCAGTTAGCCGAAAAGGCTGCTAAAGGAATTGA
>JAGLQN010000417.1 GCA_023136835.1 Candidatus Omnitrophota bacterium
AGAAACTTAGTTGACAGTGTAGTAGGTTCCTCTTGAACAGTTTCGCCTATTATATCTTTAAGTTTATCCCTTTGAGCTTCAACAAGCGGCCACAAACTCTGAAAAGCCTCATTCGCCATAAAAATATCATCAGGATTTCTATCAGGATGAATTCTATTAACTATTTCTCCAGCAAGTTTTTTGATTTCAGAATAAGACTTCGCCTTCTTGATACGTTCCTCATATTCTATTTCAAGCTGTTTCCAATCTATCGATGAACTACCTGTTGGGTAACCGTATCATAATCTTCTTTAATATAGTTATAAACCCCTTTTTCAAATGCTTTGATATAATGATTGTAAATTTTATTTTTTATGTCCTTATCCTCAACATCCACTCCTTTAACTTTATTTTGGTCGATATAAACCTTCCCAAGCACGCTTTCCTTTAAGTTGTTTTTATACCAAGTTGCTAAAATCATTGAATGATACATTTGTCGTAACGTCGCAAAATTCTTGCCTTCATTAACTTCTCTTTCAATCTCTGGTAACAGAACTTCTCTTAAAATTGCTTTTGTTTCTTTTGTCAAATCCATACCTTCTAAGTGGGCATCAAGACCTTCATCATGGTGTTCAAGAGCAAGATAATCTTCTTCGAGCATTACTTTCAACCGACTATCGGCCACAAAGATGTTGTTTCCATTAGCATAAATAACCGCGTCTTCAGGAACAATCCATATTTTATTAAATGTGTTGGTCGGGATTTCTGTTGTTCCAAATTTGTCTTGAGCTTTTTTATAAACTCGCTGCCAAAACTCATTGCCTAACTCATCCTCAGGATACATCAGTGACGCTGTTAATTGCTTCAAAATATAATCTTGAGCTAACATATCCCGCCCCATAACCGTATCGCCTAACCCATCAGCAATAATACGGTCTTTTTCATACGGAGAAAGGTTAACCCACATTTCATCTTCAGGAACCGTCAGCGTTGCCATAAAGTAGCTAATCAATTTTTCTGTTTCTTTTCTCAAAGCCTCACCTTGAAGATGATCGTCACCAATATCAATAA
>JAGLQN010000418.1 GCA_023136835.1 Candidatus Omnitrophota bacterium
ATAAAATCAAATTGAAGAGGATTATCTGGATAGATGGTAATTCCTTCAACAATAGCCGGTGTATAGCTTGGGCTAAGAGTAATCATTGTCCCCGGGGCAGGAAGATTAGCTACACCTGCCTGTCCGGCAGGCAGGCTTTGGGCATAGGAAACAGGCGTGATACTCATGCCAAGAAAAGGTATTAAGAGGCTGAGAATAAGGACCCGACCGCGTGCCCTAAATCTTCTTTTGCGGATAAACATTAATGAAATCCTCCCCGCGGCAAAGCCGCGTGGAAACCTTTTGATTGTTTCGCGTGTTGTTTAAAACAATATTTATCCTGTACGGACAGTGCGTCGCGCTATTCTTAACAGGATTGTTTTTTTCAATCGCAAACCCTAACTCCATCGGTACCGATTGGGAATCAGAATCCGCGTCAGCATACGGCGCGTCTTCACTTTCGGTCAATCCTAACAACAGCGGTAAATTGATCACCGGCGCAACATTGATAATCACGGGCGCGAAACCCTGGATATTCATATTCCGTAAATCCCGGATCATCCGCGGCGCCGCCGGCATTACCACCCCGCTTCCGTCACTCTCAACCTGCATGTCCATTTCATTGGGGTTCAAGTCAATACCGCCTTTTTCCATTTGCTCAATCCCACTGCGTTCTCTGCCCATCATCGGCGAGGATGAAATTTCTGCGATTTTGTCATTCACCATAGTCAGCACTTGAAGCGCGCCCTCTTCATTTTGTCCCACATAATTCAAATTATCTAGATCCGAAATCTCCGCAGATTTCCCAAAATTAAGAATTAGTGCGCCCGGACCAGCAGCTCGCGCCATGCCGGACCCTTTTGTGTTGTCTTCAGTATATTCATCATCCCATACTGAAATATACTCAGGAAGAAGATTATTTCCTGTGATATCTTTAACCCAAGAAAGGCCTTCCTTTGCCGCTATGAATTTATCAGAAAAAGCCATTTGAAGAACACCATAATCCGGAAGCGCGCGTACAAGGATGTTTTTAGTCAATTCAGAACCCACAAAGAGTTTTTGAAATAATTCCTGACTACGAAGCGTCTTGGTCTCGAACCCCCCAGCTTTCTTCCCCCCAATGAGAAGACGTAACCTTGTTGGATCCTCACGTCCACCAACGTCATCATCAAAGATGGCGGTATCAGGTAAGCCAAGCTCATATTTTACTCTTTTAAATTGTTGCATAACTTCAGCTACTTGCTTATCAGAGAATGGTTTCCGAAACAGATTTTCAACATCACCCTGCTTTTTTCCTGACTTCACAAAAGTTCGTTTCTCACCGCCATTTCCCGTTATAACCAGAATACGATGCCGGATATCCCTGGGAAACTGCTCTAAAAAGACTTTATCAGCCCCAGTATTATCCTTAACGGTATAAAGCCCACCGGTAACCAAAACAAAATATCCTCCTGCCCTTAAAAATCGCTCAATCGCACCACGAACTTTGGGGCGGAGTTTTTCAAGAACGTTCTGCTTTTTCAATGCTGTTCCCTCTAGATCACTAAGAATCAGTCTCGGGTATTGATCTAGATTGTTCCAATCCCCAACAAAACTCTCAATGCCTTTCTGTACCTCTGCCGTCACCGGTGAGAAAGTTTTTTTACCCTCTGTACTATCGGGCGTTATAGGTGAAGAAGTAGCCCGGAATTCTTCCCACGTCAATGGTAATTCCGCAGTTCGTTTAACAATCTTCAGGAACGCATCCTTCTGCCACTCTAGAAACAACGGCATTCCCTCGCCTATTTCTTCACGCTGCGTTTTCAATTTATCATAAGTTTTATCATAAACTGCCTCAGCATCAAAAGGCTTCATACTTTTCAGCCAGTACTTGTTCTCCATCAGCTCATCCCTGAAGACAGAAACAAGCGAATACAACATGTCGTAGGGATTATTCGGTAAAGAACTCTCATACGATACTAGCCATTGCAGCTGAGGATTTCCTCTCAGGCCTTCTATTTTCTTAAAATCATCAAAATATTCAACCAGTCTTTTGTAATCATGCTCTGAGAGGCTATTCGCAACATACTGGATTCTTCGATAGTCAACAGGTATTAGGGAAACCCCCCGGTTTTTAAGAGTTTGCCTTTCCACTTTTCCTGCCGTCTCCCAGTCCGCTCCAAACCCGATCTTATCCACAAGGTCATCACGCCCTTCCGGCACGAGACGCTTCACCCGCTCGACATAATAAGACCGAAATAGGTCCGGAATAAGCTCCAGATAATCTTCGTCCGTCACGGAATTACCGATAAACCGAAGCTGGTACCCTTTCAGTTCCTGCAAATATTTTATACCCGCATAACTCTCCTTTTTCATTAAACCCCGCATAAATTCCGTTCGCGTAGATGGAGACACGCCTTCCTTTTCCACAATACCGTCAACCGCTCGCAGAGCCTCTTCATCCAGCTCAAAACTTCTCGGGGCAATTCCCGATACAGCTTCCAGCCCATGAGTCAATCCTTTACCATACCGCCAGGCCAATGCAGGGGCCTTGTCAAGGCCTCCTAACCCCCAAAATTGTTTTTGAACTCTGAAAAAGTCTTTGATAAATTTTTCCCCTTCTTGCTTTACAACAGCCGCCTCATCATCATTTACCGCGGCGCTCAAAGTATCATGTTTCTGCGCAAGAATATTTAAGATGCCCTCAAAAAAAGGCAATTGGTCAAACAGCAGAACCTTTTTTAATCTGACTTCCCGCTTCTCTTCTTTGAAACCATTAGTTGTGGACCTGTCCCAGAATCGTAAGGTTAAATTCTCACCCCGCAAATCTACGATCTGTCCGCCGGCAAGCAACCCCTGCCCACGGCCAAAAAGCCCCTTCAGGTCTTCTTCCGTTTCATCATTCAATGTCCCAAATCTATTTTTACTGCTGAGTTGAAACTTGAGCAATAAAAACCGCCCCAGGGCTATAGTACGCATATCACCGCTAAAATATCTTTCATTTACTTCTTCCCCTTCCAATGGGCGCTCACCTAATTTGACCAATGGCTGGGGATGCTTAAAGATATCAGTGTCCGCAATCACCTCTTTAAGCCACTCCACAAGCGCTTTTTCTCCTTCAACACGCATACCTTCCATTATTTCATCCAAGTTAATGCCATAACGGCTAAACAATATCTTATGTTTTGGAAGAAGAAGGCCATATATGCGGTTTCGCATGATCTGTTCTGCAAGTGACCTGTTGTTAATCTGAAAATGCGTCTGCTTAGCAGCATCAGGCCCTCTTTTGGCAATGGCCTCGGCATTAAGGCGGTCGACCAAGGGATCCTCTGTAAATCCCCGGAGGGCTACAGTTCCCGCGTGCTGCTCCTCAAAGGAAGGTCCAGTTCGCCCCCGCGTCCCTTCCCGCATCATAGATCTAGGACGGCGTATTCTCGCAGACACATTCACATTGTACGACAGGTCAAAATGTTCGAAAGCAGTTAATGTCAGCATACCTTCGAAATGAACGATTTCTCTTTTATCTCCTCCTGGTTTAACCGGATTCCATATCTCCAAAGCTTCTACAGCACTTTCCTGGCTGAGAAAAACATCCTCTCCCTTATCTTCCATCGCGACAAAAATCCCCTCAGCTCTTGATTCTATCGTATGCTTAGCCTTGTTAACTGTCTGTCCCTTGTGATTAATGGATATATTAAAAATGTTTTCATTTCCTGCCGGGTTCTTCAGCTCAATCCACATACTGCCTAAGAAAAACTTTGCCGATTCTCCCGGCTCTACAATTTTATCTTTTAATTTCTTAGTTCTCTCTCCCCTCTTACCCGTATTTTTATCTCTTTCAACCTTCCATACCCTGTATAAAATATTCCCGTTTTCCCGAAATTCAACCGTCAACTCCTTCTCGCCATTAAAAAGCGTCATTAGATTATTTTCATCCAGCCCGTATTTCAACTGCCCCTTAGCGGTTTGATCGTATAAGGGCGCTACAGCAGGTTTATTTTTAGCCACTAATCTTACAAATTCTATATACCGTTTAACATTAAATTTTATCAGCGGGTCTTCTGTGGCTGGGTCCGGCCGATCGGTTTTTTCCAGTAAAAAATCATCAAAAGATTTGGGCAGAGTAATCCAGAATTTATTTTCCTCAGATACAACGGCCGCGATAATATCCGCAACCGTTGTTTTGCCGCTACAAAATGTACCCGCACCCCCAAATGCTAAACGCAGCTTATCAGTGTTTTCTAGCAATAGCTTTATTTGCTCTCGTATAAGATCCTTATAATCTTGCTCCTCAGAAAACTGATCTGAGAGCGCAAGAATTAAATTATCCCGCAATTCCTGCAAGCGCCCAACCACTGGTTGAGCATCCTGCTTTAATTCCGCAAAAAGCTGCGCTTTTCGATATTCAAGCCCCTCCTTTAATTCTGCTAACTCTTTATCCTTTGCATGAAATCGCGTAATCAGAGGATTTTTTTTAAATGTTTCTTCTAAAGATGATTGCATTGCTTTAACAAACTGTTGGTCATCCACCAAGTCAACAAAATTTTGTTGGATAAGATCATAAAATGTTTCTAACTCTTGTTTCATTTCAGAACGATCATCCTGTAACTGAGCTATTTTCTTATGATAAAACTCAATCGCATCTAAATGTGAGAACCCCTTAACTTCTCCTGGTTCTTTGATTGCGTCATCTCCCATCACCGGCGAGGAGGTGGGGCTTTTACCCGGTTGCGATTGCGCGTCTAATTCTGTTATCACAACTTCACTGTCTGATTCTGAAGCCTCAATGGCCGATGAGGCTTCTCGCTCTGCAATCACCTCAAGCTCTACTGTTGTTTTCTTAAAGTCACCTTCTTTACCTTGAATGGGTGAACTTACAGTTCCTCCTCCATCTTTCTTCTGCACAACAACTGTTTCCGGTGCATATGGCAACGCGCCGCCCGAGAAATACTTTCTTGGAATCACTTCTTGAGTCGCCGGATCGTAGTCTTCCTTAATGTAATTGTAAACGCCCTTCTCAAAGGCCTCGACATATTGCCGGTAAATTTTCTCTTTGACTTGTGTATCCTCCGCATCAACGCCTTTGGTCATGTTTTGGTCAACATAGACCTGGCCTAAAACGCTTTCTTTAAGAGCCTGTTTATACCACACTGCTAAGATCATAGAATTATAAATCTGTCTTAAATTGGCGAATGTTGCCCCCTCATTGACTTCACGTTCAATTTCCGGGATCAAAACCTCGCGCACCACCTGGGAGGAAACACCGCTGATCGTTTCGATATCCTCCAGGCTAACATTTCCTAACCCGTGTTTTGTGCTCGTTTTATTGCTTTCAAGGGCCAGGTAATCTTCTTCAAGCATCACATTCAGATAACTGCTGATCACAAACGCGCCTTTGGCATGTTCATAGACTTTAGCTTCCTTGGGCACAATCCAGATCTTATTAAAGGTATTCATCGGGATTTCCGTAGTACCGAACTGTTCATAAGCCTTTTTGTAAACGCGATCCCAGAATTTCTTCCCCAGTTCATCTTCCGGATACATCAATGAAGCGCTCAGTTGTTTGAGCAGGTAATCCTGCGCCAAGAGATCACGTCCCATTTCTGTACGGCCGAACCCTTCGGGGATAATTCGGTCTTTTTCATAGGGCGAGAGGTTGACCCACATCTCATCTTCAGGGACAGTGAGCGACGCCATAAAATACTTAATGAGCTTCTCCGATTCATCCTCAAAGGCCTCGTCATTAAGGTCGGAATCACCTCTGTTAATAATAAAGTCGAATTTAAGGGGATTGTCAG
>JAGLQN010000419.1 GCA_023136835.1 Candidatus Omnitrophota bacterium
CGGCGGCGGAATAATTACGCTGAAAATAAACGCAAAAGCAATGAAGGCGGATAAAGCCCGGTAGATAAAAGTAGACCGTCGCTTTTCGATAAAGGTGATCATTTCGGAGTCCTCCCAAGGTTTCAGTAATTTTATTACGCAAAGACCAGCGTAATATCAACACAAAATTACTTTAATAAACCTTCCGATTCCTCCGTGGCGGGAAAAAATTCCTAAGAACGGAATAGTTTGAAGCAGGGACAGAACAATGTTCTGTCCGTTGTTTTTTATATTAGTATAATGCCATATTTTCATGAAAATAGCAAATTTTTTTTGTTTTTGTTGTACAATTTTTGACAAAAAAAATGGTAAATTTTTTTAACCAACCCCCAAATCAGCCCGAGGGCCAGTCTGAGTTTGTTTGATTTTCTTACCCCTTAGGAAATTATAAAAGACTTGGGGCTAGAAAATTCTTTCCTAAGGATCAAAGAAGACATGAGTACCACCATTTTAATGGTGGTACGAATTTTCTTGGGATTAATACAATCCATATCCCCGCATGATCCAGACAATGATGGCATCGCCCCAGAACAAGCATATAATGGCACCCAGGACCAGGAAAGGCCCATAGGCGATCGCTGTATCTTTAGTGCGGATCTTCTCAATAATACCATAGACCGCGCCGAAAAACGGAGCGATAAAGAAAGCCAATATGGCCATCTTCCACCCCATAAAGGCCCCGACCATAGCCATAAGCTTAACGTCACCGCCGCCCATAGACTCTTTCTTGAAAAGAAAGTCTCCAAGCATACCCATTAAATAAATGGATCCGCCGCCAACCAAAACACCTAAAAGCGATAGGCCCAAAGACTGTAAATGGGCCATGATCAAAGACTGCCCATGCAGCACAACATCATGCAACTGGGGGATAAACACGCTGAAAATAATCCCGGCTATCATGCCGCCGATACTGATTTCATCAGGAATGATCCGGTGTTCAAAATCAACAAAAGTCGCCACAATAAAACCAGAGATCATAACAAGATAGGGCCATAAAAGAACCGTTAGCCCAAAATACCGGTAAAAAAATAAAAAGATGGATGCCGTGATCAACTCAATAATAAAATACCGTATAGAGATTTTCGCGCCACAGAACCGGCATTTCCCACGTAAAATTAAATAACTGAGAAAGGGAATATTGTCGTGCCAGGGGATCATTTTTTTGCAATGCACACAATGCGAACGGGGCGCGACAATAGATTTCTCATGAGGCATACGGACAATACACACATTCAAGAAACTTCCGACGATCGCGCCTAAAACAAACATAAAAACACCGATAACGTCAATACCCATTATGTCTTAACTCCTTCCTCAAGACTTTTGCGCATTTTATTTTTAATATCATCATTAAGCTCAATATTGGCCCAATGCTGAAAAGCTAAAACACCCTGATAATAGAGCATCCCGAGCCCATTGGATACGCGAGCCCCTTTTTCCCTTGCCTCCCTTAGAAACACTGTTTCCTCCGGATTATAAATAACGTCATACACCAACATATTGGCATGAAACATTTCTGCCTCGAAGAGGCAAGGGTCGCCTTCATGCATGCCAACCGGCGTAGCATTAATTAAGAAATCCGAGGTCGCAATATTTAGGTCATCCATGCTCCGCGCACTCTCAACAATGCTTAAATCAATCCTTTCCTTGAGGTCTTCAACAAGTTGATCGGCTTTCTCCTTGACCATGTCATAAATACGTATCGACTCCGGCCTTTCCTCAACAAGACAAAGAGCGGCAATAATGGCTCTTGATACACCGCCGGCTCCAAGGATTGCAACGCGTTTATCCTTCGTTTGAAATCCCAGTTCCGCGAGATGCGATAAGAATCCGGGCGCATCAGTATTGTGCCCGATAAGCTTTCGCTCTTCATCAATGACAATCGTGTTGATGGCCCCGACTTTTTTCGCAAACGGCGTTAAAACGTCCAAATATTTCAGCGCTATTTCTTTATACGGCACCGTAATGTTGAGCCCAAAAATGGGACTTTCCTTATCCCGTAATTCTTTAAAGAATCCGGCAAGCTCTTCTTCCTTCAAAGGAAAGAGCTTGTAGAGAGCATCTACCCCAAGCTCTCTAAATGCCGTATTATGCATTAAGGGCGACAGGCTATGCTCAACGGGATACCCGACGATTCCATATAACGATCTGTTTTCAGGCATAAATCAATTCTCCACAAATTCTCAAAGCGTTTGTGAGAAGGTTAAAATCTCGTGTAAAAGTATGGAAACTCAATGCTTCTGGCCGGATTGTTGAGAAAGCACTTTATTGATGGCATTAATATACGCCTTCGCCGAAGCTTCTAAGATATCTGTGCTGGCCCCATGGGTAATAACGCTCTTCTCCTTCATCTTCACCTTAACGGTAACCTCACCTAAAGCGTCTTTTCCATGGGTAACAGACTGAATGGAATAATCTAACAATTCGCCTTTTATTTTCGTAATCCCTTCGACGGCTTTATAGCACGCGTCAACCAATCCATCACCGGAAGAAGTTTTTTTATACTCTTTACCTTTTGATTTTAAAACCACTTCGACATTCGGCGCGACATTGGTTCCGCTTGTCGCGGATAAACTCACCAAGCTCCATACCTTCTGGAAACCTTTCACCTCGTCCTCAACGATCGCAATTAAGTCCTCATCAAAAACATGTTTCTTTTTATCCGCAACATTCTTAAAACGGTCAAAAGCTTTATCAACCTGGCTTTCTTTTAATTCAATCCCCAAACTTTTTAACCGGTCTTTAAAGGCATGCCGTCCGGAATGCTTTCCTAACACCAAACCCGTCCCGACAAACCCAACATCTTCAGGGCGCATGATCTCATAGGTTGAGCGTTCCTTTAAAATGCCATCCTGATGAATGCCGGCTTCATGGCGAAACGCATTGCCCCCGACGATCGCCTTATTGGGAGATACAACGAAACCTGTATATTTACTCACTAAACGCGAAACACGGCATATCTCCCGCGTGTTTATTCCCGTTTTGCATCCATAAATATCCGAGCGCGTTTTAATTGCCATGACAATTTCTTCCATTGAAGCATTGCCGGCCCGCTCACCAATACCGTTAACCGTGCATTCAACCTGCCTGGCTCCTTGGCGCACAGCTTCCAGGGAATTAGCAACACCAACGCCTAGATCATCATGGCAATGGACAGAAATGATCGCCTTGTTAATATTGGGAACATTGTTCTTTATATCCGCGATAAGCCCTCCATATTCCGCCGGAATGCTGTATCCTACCGTATCCGGAATATTTACGGTCGTCGCCCCCGACTTGATCACTTCCTCAAGAATTCGAAACAAGAATCCCCGCTCGCTGCGGGAGGCATCTTCCGGTGAGAATTCAACATCAACCACCTTCTTTTTAGCATATTTAACCGCGTCGACAGCCATCTTTAAGATCTCTTCCTGGGTTTTCTTCAACTTATGCTGCATGTGGATCTTTGACGTTGCTAAAAAGACATGAATTCGTTTGTTTCTAGCCCCTTTCAATGCTTCATGCGCGGCGTCAATGTCCTTTTTGATCGAACGGGCCAGCCCGCAGACAGTCGATTCCTTAATGTGTTTGGCAACCGCATGAACAGCATCAAAATCTCCTTTTGAGATGACAGGAAATCCCGCCTCAACGATATCCACGCCTAAGCGCTCAAGCGCATAGGCGATCTCCAGCTTTTCCTGATGGTTCATACTCGCGCCCGGCGCCTGCTCACCGTCACGTAAAGTCGTATCGAATATGAGAACTCTGTCTTTTTTCTTTGTCATGGCATTAAACTCGTCGTATTGTTTTGCCCCTTCGCTTTGCTCCAGGGGCGACGGCGCACTAACACTTTACGTCACTATGTTCCGTAAAGTGTGTGCTTGTCGAAACTCTTTGATCTTTTTACGGGCAAAACCAACTGAAACATGATCTGATCCGCTGCCGAATTTGTTGGCATGAGAGGTAATCTTGATCTGGTCAAGCTCGTCATATGTTACATGACGTCTTTTTTCGCCAACCAAACAAAGGTTTAATCCTTTCCTCTCGACAGTAACCGGCTCAATGCCAAAAAGCTTAACAAATGCCGGCAATGTCGCCTCTGAATAACCCCACTTGTGGTTTCCAAAGTGCCCAATATAGGTTTTAGATTCCCACATATTTTCGCCGAAAATAAAATCGACGAAATTATCATACCCGAATTTAAAATATTTAAAAAGAATCTTTTTAAAATTCGGGACTTGAAGGGTCACCTTCCCGCCTATCTTTAAAACCCTTATCCATTCATAGAAAACAACAAAGCGGAGATATTTATCAAAATGTTCCAGCACATCCTCGGCCAGAATTTCATCGGCAGCCA
>JAGLQN010000042.1 GCA_023136835.1 Candidatus Omnitrophota bacterium
TCACATAAAAACGGCATCCGATTCTACTGGATGCCGTTTTTATAAGGTGATAGACCTTATGTTGCTTTCGCTATCTTTCTACCTCCTATTACCATATATATAATAGCACGTCTTTAGGGCAAAATAAAGCAAATTATATTTTTTTCTTTTTTGACCAGGTTTCGGATAAACATGCTTTTTTATGGATGGGACGTATGATATACTGGTCTTGCTTTTTCAAAGAGGAGTAATCGAATCATATGAGAAAGAATAGAATGGAGGGGATTATGAAGAAAAAAGTTTTGAAGTGTTTAGCGGTAACACTGGTTGTTTTGGGCTTAAGCTTGCTTATTGGCCAAGTTGTTCATGCCGGCAGCAAGAGTTTGGCTGCAACGAAAAGAAATGTATACAAAGACGGCAGTACTGAAAGTATGCGGGATGTCTATACCCGGCGCGACGCGGAAAGTAAAGAATATAACAGGAAAATGCTTTCCAACAGTGAAGAGTCTGTCAGGCTTTTAAAGGAAATTAGGGATTTGCTTAGAGCGCAGAACACAAAAAAGTAAGGGAAGCGTTTTTATTAATAACCGGTTTCCCGCCAGCCCCATCTACCATTCTTACCCTGAGTATAAATGTATTCCGCGCTGATTTCTTTGTAATGTTTTGGATAAAGAAGTTTGAAGTAGTTGTATTCTTTATCATCGGGGTCATTGTCTCTCTTCGCCCAATGAAGATAATAAGTGGATTGATTAATAGCCGGGTCGATGGAGAAAGAGAAGTTCTTTTCTTTCGCACGCTTCTTTATTAAATCTTGTATATCTTGGTTTAAGACCCGCTGAAACCGGGCTTTATGGGCCCGCATTGATACCAATTTCGACGTGAAGCGGAAGTTAAAAATAATAAGGATGATAAATAAGGCGAGAAATGAGGTTTGCAGGACAGTATGGGAGCTGACCTTCATATGGTCGAAGGGGATAAGACTGTAGATAAAAATAATAAAAAAGACCCAAAAGAAATAATGGTAATACGGGTTCTCGACTAAAATCCTTTCAAAACCCAGCGCGCTGATACGCCCTAAAGAGACGATAAAAGCGTAAAAACTGAACAGGCAGAATAATAGACATAAGGATTTCCATCTTTGGCGCATGAATATTTTGGTTGAATGGGTTGCGATGATGGCCAAATACACGAGAATCAGTCCTACGCTTGTCAACGTTTGGAACACTGTAAGGGAAGTTAAAGAAGGTTTTCCCGAGAAGTCGATATAAAGGGGATACATGAATGTCCGTTGTCCGATTTCCGTGAAGACCCGCGACGGGAAAAGCCCTGAATGCAGCCACCAGAAAAGGGTAGCCGCGGTATTTGAGCAGGCATTAATAATATGCCGGAGAGAAAAAGATGATTGCGCGGATAATTCCAAGTTTCTGGAAGTAAAATCTAAGAAACTAAAAAAGAAATATAAAAGAACCGGGAGAAAATAAATGATGGATATTGTTTTCTTGACGGAAATGGTGTTTTGGTCTGATTTAAAGGCTGAATAGAAATAGATCCCGAGGAAAAAGGAGAAAATGACGCCGAATTCATGAGTGAACACGGCAAATATGAGGGCGAGGCCAACACCTAAAAGATTCTTAACGCGCGGGCGCTTTTTTTTGATGACTTTCAGGGTTTGATCAAGGGCTATTAGAGCGCAGGTAATAAATATCAAATAACCGTTTATGTGAGACCATACAACCATTTCCGAACCGGCAAATAAGACACCAAGAAACAATGTCAGAAGAGATGCCCACCAGCTTTTATGGATCCCGATGAGCAGTCGCATTAAAAACCACAAAACGGTGAGATGAAGCAAAATTCCAGCCAATTGCCAATAGAAAAAGGTCAATCCAAACAGCCATTTTTCAAAGCCAAGGAAAGCGTAGATAAAAGGGCGGAATAATAATTCATCCTTAAGACCATACGACAGATCCATTCTATTAAAAGCGTAATTTTTCACCGTTAAAGAAAGAAGATCATGTTGTTCGGCGGTATTGGTAAAATAAATAAATTGGTCAGATCGCGGCATGTGGTAGAGGGAAGGGTAGTAGGCGGCTAAGGTAATGACCGCGATAAGGATATAATGTAAAAGGAAAGTTTTATTATTCCTGACGGGAGAGTCCATTATTGATAGAAATGTGTTTTTCAAGAAAACTCCTCACTT
>JAGLQN010000420.1 GCA_023136835.1 Candidatus Omnitrophota bacterium
CCTTTGTCAACAAAGGAGAATTCGGAATCAAACAAACAAAAGACAGGTTTTCGATCTCAAAGCTCACATGTTGATCAAATCCTGTTTCTTCAAAGGACAATAGGCAACCAGGCTGTGCAGCGGTTAATCAAGTCAGGCGCTTTGCAGGCTAAACTCATGATCGGGCAGCCCGGGGATAAGTATGAGCAGGAGGCGGACCGGGTGGCTGAGGCTGTGATGCGGATGCCTGAGCCGGGGGTGCAGCGGCAGGTGGAGGAGGAAGAAAAAAAGAAGGAAGAGGAGAAATTAATTCAAACCAAACCCCTATCTGAGCAGATCACTCCTTTGGTTCAAAAACAGGTTGAGGAAGAGGAAGAAGAAGAGTTGATTCAAACAAAACCACTCGCTGCACAAGTCACACCACTAGTTCAAAGACAGATTGAAGAAGAGGAGGAGAAAGAGGAAGAAGAACTTCTCCAGACCAAGAGATACACAGGTCAGGCTTCGGAAGTTACTTCAAATCTTGAATCACGCGTCAAATCTTTGAAAGGAAATGGCCAACCTTTGCCAGAGGCCGACAGAGGTTTCATGGAAAGAAGATTTGGGGTCTATTTCAGTGGTGTTAGGATGCATACAGATAGCAATGCAATCCAGATGAACAGAGAATTAAATGCCGAGGCTTTTACTTATGGAAAAAACATTTATTTCGGGGCTGGGAGATATAATCCCAGCACATCATCAGGTAAAAGAATTCTGGCTCATGAGTTGACACATGTGGTTCAGCAGAATGGAGGTATTGGTGGTATTGAAATAAGACGAGAATCATCTAGCAAACCACGAAAGAATTTACGGGGTGTTGTTTCAGAGATATATCAAAAATCTGTTGGACATGGAATTATTCAGCGTATTGTTGAGCTACATGTTAATTTACGGGGCCGACAGAAAGTGAAAGTGCATAATAGTATTGGCAGCAGTGTTGAGTATCTTATCTCAGCGGGAAGGGGTAACCTAACATCAAGACTAATACGAAGGCGACATTATCCGATTATTGCTAAGGTTGGTCCACCACCAAGAAAAACCTATAGATGGGGTCTACAATATTATGCTCAGATCACAAATGGAGGCATTGGATTTCATTCTGATATTGCGTATCCGTTCCGAAGTACGCTCTGTTCAGATGGAATTCGTCGATATTGTAGAGGGAACCAAAGTGCAAGAGTTCGATATGTCTTGATAGTTGATGGTAGACCCCGTTCTCATGGTTGTATCAGGCTTTCCCATAATAATGCCAGTAATCTTTTTAACAGGGTAAGAGTGGGTACACGAGTCTATATTTACAGCAGACGACGATGGCGACCACCATCATGGTCTTCATCACCAAATAGGGCTTTACCATAAATACAAGAAAGGCCCCTTCGGGTGCAAATCAGTTATAGCTCTGGCTAAGCATTGGGTGGTTCTAATCAGGTAATTTTGCATCAAAAAACTTCGTTTTCCTTTGGTGGTCCCTTCTCATAGTACACGAATGTCATTTTCTCGCAGAATTTTGGGCATGTTGTTGTCCATTTGTTTGGATTCTTGAGAAAATCATCAAATGTCGCTTGTTTTATACTAATCTGTAAGTACTTGGAGTATCTTCCTTTGGTTCTACGGCTGTATGCGCCGTGTACCCTGCAGGCTAAACTTATGATCGGACAACCTGGAGATAAATACGAGCAGGAGGCAGACCGGGTGGCTGATGCTGTGATGCGGATGCCGGAGCCGGAGGTGCAGCGGCAGGTAGAGCCAGAGGAGGAAGAGACGTTACAATCCAAACCACTTGCCAGCCAAATTACACCTTTAGATCAGGTGCAGCGTCAAGAGAAACCTGAGGAAGAGGAAGAAACGCTTCAGGCCAAACCGCTTGCCGATCAGATCACCCCATTGGTGCAAAGGCAGGAAGAGGCTGAGGAGTTAGAAGAGGAAGATGAGGAAGATGAGGAGGCGCTGCAAGGCAAATTCACCACCAGCGAAACCCCGGCTGAGCTCCAAAGTGACGGGGGCGAAGCAGAGAACCCTAGCGACATGCCCCGTCCACTAAAGGCGGGGCTGGAACAGCTCTCTGGGATGGAACTTTCGGGCGTGCGAGTCCATAACAACTCCTCCAAACCTGCCCAACTCAATGCGCTGGCGTATACGCAAGGGCAAGACATCCATATGGGTCCGGGTCAGGAGAAGTATCTCCCCCATGAAGGTTGGCATGTGGTGCAACAAATGCAGGGGCGGGTGCGGCCTACGATGCATGCAAAGGGGGTATCGATAAATGATGATTCGGGCTTGGAGCGAGAAGCGGATGCGATGGGCGAGAAAGCCTTGCAGCCGGTAGCGGAGACAAAGAGAGGCCCTGCGGTACAGAGAATGACCAATACCGATGGATTCGTTATTCAGCGAGCTTCCCCTCTTTCTGATGCGGTTCGACTCATCCAGGCAAATTCCAGTACGACCGGAGCGGGCATGATTACTGAAGATCTGGTCACAGGAATTAGGCAAGCAGAAAACATGTTCTTAAAAGAGCGCCCATTCAACAGGTGGGGAGGAAGTCTGGGATTGTCAGATACCGTAGGACCTGGCCAATTGGGAGAGCCAGCTATAACAGACGTCGATAGAAATTTTGGCGCCGCCGCTACGGCCTTTGCCGCTATTCACGGTGCAACACCTTCCGATTGGCGAACCAAGGCAACAGATGCCAAATGGTCCTATTTCTATATCGCTGGTTATCTTGCCTATAGTATTAACAGGGCTGAATCAATTTTTCATCCTGCACCGCCA
>JAGLQN010000421.1 GCA_023136835.1 Candidatus Omnitrophota bacterium
AAGGGTCTTTTCTCATGTTTGAAGGTATTCAGCAGTTTTTTAGAAGGTCACGGCAATTTATCGGTGAAATAGTTGTCGGTAAAAAACAGCGGTACGATGTCCCTGGCATACTGGCGCCAAGCATGAAATTCGATGACAATAAACGTTCAAATGAAAAGGCAGAGGAACTGGGAATAATCGTTATCCCGTATGAGGGTTCCGGGAATATTATAGAGGATATAGAGGATAATAAAAGCAATGTTATTACAATATGTGGATTTACCAGCGATCCCCAAAAGGTTATTCCCCCTATTCCCGATGAGGTATACGCGCGTAATAACACCGCGGATTGTCCCGGCCTTGATATTAATGTCAAGAGATCGATAAAGGATATCTCTCTTGAATATTGCCGGAGAAAAAATAAGGGTATTGATTCTGTCAGGCCGGCCGCTTTACTGAGGACGCGGCATATGCATGAGCAAGGCAAGGGTTTATTTTCCCAACTCCGTGATGCCGGTATCGTTGCCGGGGATGAAGATTATGAGACATTGAAGAAAAAAGTGGAAGCAGAAGGAATTTATCCGCGGGGGAACATGTCATGGCTTTTAAGAAATGACCTGGGGCCGTTCGTCGGCATTCTTAATAAAAAAGGTGAACGCAAAGTTGACCTTATTTTGGGTGACAGCAGGCCGGCTGAAGCACTGATTAAAGGACTGATTGCCGGCATGCTGGGCTGGGCCTTTTCTTTAAGCCTGGCAGGCCGCGGGGTATCGGAGGAGAGGGGAGTAGACAGCTCCATGGAAACACATAACGGGATTTTTGATGAGTGGGAAAAAGGCGCCTTGATCAAAAGCGGATTAATAAAAAGCATAGGCAGGACATGGCAGGCGATCCGGCCAAAGAAGGCGGGGCTGGCCTTTGCTTTTCTTAAAGAATCATTTTGGGATGAGGATATTAAGAAGATAAGCGTCAGGGATAAGGGTGAGCAGGTAAGTATTGATGTTATTTGGATAGGGTCGTTTGGGGAAGCGGAGCTCATACGGATATCTTATAAAACAGTCATTCCCAAATTGAAGAAAAAAATTGCAAGGACAAAAAGAAACGCGAAAAAGGCGGAGTCTTACGCGAAGCTGGCAGACAGTTATGCTAATTTACGTCTTTTTAAAGAGGCTAAGGAATCCATTGAAAAGGCGATTGCTTTATCTCAGGGGCGGGATGTTCAAAAGGAATATCAGTCTATATCTCATTATATTGAAGCGCGAAGGATTCGGGTCGAGGAACAGGATATAGATCGTTTGGAGGAGGATATGATTGAAAACCTCACTCTGGCAATGAACTTATGGGAGGGTAACGTGGAGGCCCGGAGTTTATTAAGAAGACTGTATGTGTTTTTAGGTGACGGACGTGACGGACACTGGCGTAGGGCGATAGAAATGGAAGAGACACAGTTGTCAGAAGGAAGGGATATGAAGGAAAAAATTCGGGGAGAATATTATTACGCCAGGGGCGTCTTTACCAGGGCGCGAGAGATCTTTTCTCTGGAATTTAAAGAGAAAAAGGCGCGGCGAGAATTTTTTGAGGAATTCCCTTCATCGAGATTTAAAAGACTGCGGAGACAGCGTATTGAACTGGAGAAAGACCTGGTCGATGCCAAAATTGCTGTGTGCAATATCAAACTGGGTCAAGCCGGTATTGTCACGAAACAGACAATTTATTCTGAGTTGGGCCGGCATTATGAAAAGATAGCCGGTTTGAGTAATGAGCTTGGATATACCCAGGAAGCGCTCAGGTATTTTGACCTGGCGCAGGCAAACTATGAGTTGCTTACGAAAGAATGTGAAGGCATATTCCCGGCCGAAACCCAAAAGAAGAAAGCCAGATTATATATGAATGAGTGTGTATATCCATTGGCCCAGAAGCATTATGCCAAGCTGCTGGATCCGCAAAAGGCGCTGCGATTGGCTGTGTATTACAAGCATACCGAACAGACTAATTTGGAGGATTTTTTCCTTGGTATATTCTTTGATTCCTTTAAAGAGGTTCTTCCGGAATATGTCGGGTGTCGTCTCCTGTTAAAAGACGAAGGCCAGGAATTGATAGAAGAGACGCGAAGAAAAACCATCCAATGGCTTGAAACGTGTAAAGATACGGTTAAAGAATGGATTATGAACGCGCGTTTGACGAGTGATGATGAGGGTGTTGTTACGGTTGAGGTCATCGAAAACGGCCGAAAGAGGAGAAAAGAATTATTAGATATTATTACCGAGGCCGAAAATAAAAAGGACAAGAATAAAGGGCGGACGCACGCCATAAAGAAAGAATCTAACGATAAAGCCAGCTCGCCGGCCAATTCGCCCGAACCAAAACTGATAGGCGAATTGACCTCGAACGAAGTGAGGGGTGGGGCATTCTTCTCGCCCATAGAGCCAATACTATATAGTTCCTATATAGTGCGCACTTCCAGCTCGCCAGTGTTAGCAAATAGCGAGGCATCGCGGATTATGGAGGAGGCATTTAAGAATGGCTTATCGATTTGGAGAAAGTTTAAACTGGCGCAATATCGCTATGTCGGCCTTGATAATATCGCCATCAATTTGAAGTATTTTAAAGATGAAGC
>JAGLQN010000422.1 GCA_023136835.1 Candidatus Omnitrophota bacterium
CCATATTCGTCGTTTTCTCTCTGATCGCTGTTTTCGTTACTGGCGCGTGGTTAATGGAATAATGGCCGATAATTCAATAAAGCTGAAACACGTTTATGACTGTTAACTAAAATCGTCGAATAACTGAAATTATTGAGAATAAGTAGCTAGTTACTGAAAGAGAGGTCAGGTGGGAGACCTGAAGGTCGAAAATGATGGTGGAGATTAAAGTAATCGACACTCTATGGAAAAGTTGTTAAAAATTGAGTCTTGTGTTAATTGAAAATAAGGGTTAGAATATTGTCCCAATAAGATATTTATTACGTATCAAGACATGAAAAAGCCATTTCATTCAGAGATATTTCTAGGATTAGTTGCTCCGGTAGGAACCGATTCAAACTATGTAACTGAGCAGATTGAGAATTTTCTCTCCAGTCAGTATAATTACAATCCCCATACAATTAGATTAAGTAGCCTGATTCATAGTGTTAAAGGAGTGGAAACCAAAATTGATGAATCATCAGAGTATACCCGTATTAATACAGCAATGACTGCTGGAGATGAGGCAAGATCCGGTGAAGATAGAGATGATATTTTGGCGAGGTGTTCAATATTAAAAGTGCAAGATATAAGAGGGTCTGATCGTCCAAAGGAAAATAATGCATATATATTCCGATCAATTAAGACTCTAGGGGAGGCTAAGCTTTATAAGACTGTTTATGGTAAGGGATATTTTCAATTAGGGTTCTTTAGCTCTAGAAAAGACAAAGAGAAGTATTTGCATGAGAAGCTTAATATGACGAAGGCCCAGGCAAATAAGTTAATAAATAGGGATGAAGATGAGGATGTAGAATTTGGTCAACGGACAAGAGATTCATTCTCAACTTCAGATGTTTTTTTCGATGTCAATGATGTTGATTTTGAAAAACATTTAAAAAGATTTTTTGATTTAATTTTTTGCAGTCCATATATTACACCGTCAAAAGATGAATTTGGAATGTATTTAGCATTTACATCGTCTTTTCGCTCTAGCGATTTATCTCGGCAAGTCGGTGCGGTTATCACAAATCAAAATGGAGAAGTAATATCAACAGGTTGCAATGAAGTACCGAAATACGGTGGTGGCTCATATTGGGAAGGAGATTTGAGTGATGCAAGAGATTTTAGAAAAGGGTACGATCCTAATGAGAAAGAAAAGAAAAGGATTGCCTCACGAATTTTAAAAAAAATTATTAAATTAAAAATAGAAAAATCTATCATTAAACCTATTTTGACCATTCTTAATAGGTCTGGACTAGGTGAGATTACAGAATATGGTAGAATTGTTCATGCTGAAATGGAGGCTTTACTTGCTTGTTCTCGCATGGGTGTTAGTCCAAAAGGGGGAACGCTGTATGCTACAACATATCCATGCCATAATTGTGCTAAACATATCATAGCGTCTGGAATCAAACGTGTGGTTTTTGTTGAACCATATGAAAAAAGTAAGGCTCTCCAACTCCATGATGATTCATTGGGGTCTGGTAAAAGAGAGGAAGAGGTTGTTCTTAGCACCTTTATTGGAGTTGGACCTAGTAGATTTATTGATTTGTTCTCGCAAAATTTCAGTAGAGGAATTAAAATAATAAGAAAAAAGGATGGTCGGAAAATTGATTGGAACGAGAAGGAATCTTTATTTCGCTTTCAATTGCTTGGCATGTCATACTTAGATAAAGAAATAGGAATTGGAGCAGAATTAGGAAGGGGTATTGATGATGGTGAAGGAAAAAAGTAATACAAAAGAAGAAGAAAGATTGAAAGGAATTGCATTAGAAAATTTGAAGCAAGTTCAAAGTTGGCCAGATCAAATGCAATCAATTACAATTAGCTCTGCTTCAGCAGATACCGGCATGGTTATTTCCACCAGAAGGAGAAATAATACAAAAGCAAAAGCTTAACGCTCGGCTTATTTAGGGTCCATCTGGCACCTAATAGGTTATACCCACTGGCTTACTGACTTCCGGTACACGCCGGATTCCGAAATTCCTAACTAACCATACGACAAAGCTCTACCTCTCTTTGCCTTCTGCCCATAGCCTGAAGGTTGCTGATTAAGGCGGTGATACTTTTCGAAAACATCTTCGATTATTGTAAGAGACCATGCCACTTTTCCAGCTGTTTCCCCCAAAGTAGTTCGCGCAACACTTCTCGCATCTTGTACTCTGG
>JAGLQN010000423.1 GCA_023136835.1 Candidatus Omnitrophota bacterium
GGCACTGGTAGACGATTTGGTTGTTATTTATAGTTCTTTCTAACAAAAGTGAGCCAATTGTAAATCTTTGGAGGCAGGTTAGACCCGGCCAATTGCAAGGGCGATTTATTGCGCCTTGTTTTGAATTCTGTTTCTTTGAGCAAGTGAAAGCGCCAATCTAAAAGTAAAAGCTTCACCCATCTTGTAATGTTGATTGGTTTTTTAAATCCTTTCATGAGTCTTGTGCGGCGCTTAACAATGTAATTAAAGCCTTCTAAAACATTGTTGTACGGGCTCATTTCCGGGTTTTCAAAATGTGTTAGCAAAAGCTTGAAGTTTCGCTTGAGAATGCCAATGACTTTTTTTAATTTGTCGTAACTTTCATGCTCTTTAGCAAACTGTTCCAGATTTCTTAATGCCTCCACAGCCTGATCTTTTGTGGGAGCAAACAATACTTTTTCAACACGTTCTTTGATTTCTTTATCGAGTTCAGTCTTAGGCCGTATAAACGGAACAATCTGATTGACTCTTGAATACTTGTGAAATACACACAATTGAATCGGTGTCTTACGAAAATGAGCCTTAATAGCTTTAAGCAACCCGGGATCACCATCGCAAAAGAATCCTTTTGTCCCGACGGCAATCTCTGGAAGAGCCTTTTGTATTAATTTCGTATACGAGTCAGCAGATTCTTTTAAGGCAATTTTGTAAGAGACAATATCGAGACTTTGAACGTCTAGTAAAATGAGTAATACGATGTCTCGACCGCGGTATTTTAGCCATGGTCCATCAATGGCATAATATCCACTACGTTTAGGTTTCAGCCATTGACTGATTTGTTCATTCTCTGGAATCCGGTCAGCGATCTTTTCAATATGATGAACAAGTCGGTCTTTCGTAAACACATCTCGTTCATAATAAGCGCCAAGAATAGCAATAACCTGATTAAATGACAAAGAACGCAAATACATGTACGCAACATACTCAATCATTTTTACGCTGTACATACCGATTACCTCAGCGTTATGAAATGTATGCCCGCATGATTTGCATAGATATTTTTGCTGATTGCGTTCGCGCCAGCCTTGCAACGTAAACACTTTGAGATGAACATAACCAGATTTTCTAAAAGAACAGGAGTGACAGCTAGGACAACAGTTTTTTTAT
>JAGLQN010000424.1 GCA_023136835.1 Candidatus Omnitrophota bacterium
AAGGAAACAGTCGAAATAAAAACCGACACCGACACCGACGAAGGGATTTACATCGACTTGGAATATACAAATAACGATGAAACAGATTCAAGGTCTAATCAACTTATAAGGCTTAATGAAAGGATTATAAAGAAAATAATCAAAGTCTATAATCTGTCGAAGAATGAAGAACGAGAACGAAAATCGGAGGCACACAATGTCAGAAAAACTTGAATGGGACGACTACACAATGAAGTGTGGACACAAAGTTGAACGATATGACTTCTACATCGATTATGATGGCGTCATAAGAATGAAGTATATTTGTGAAGAGGGATGTGAAACCACATGGGTAAAGCTTAAGAAAGCACCTATGCCTGATGATAGTAGATTTGATTCAGATCCATTTGAAAAAGATTATGTCCCGAGGACATATGTCTGGAATGAAATTTACAAGGGAGATATTTTACCCTTCAAGTGCGAAGGCGGCAATGCCGAAGATGTTGAGGACTATGAAGTCGCTTATAAGTTGTACATTCAACGTAACCTTTCCGGCCCACGCAAGAAAATACTTTATCTGAGACCTATTCGTGATGAAGAATATGTCTTGGCTGAATTCTGGGAAGATGGCACAATACATTTTATGACAGGCATGGAAAAGCCATTGACTACAAAGGGCTTCCAGAGCTGGACAGAAAAAGACCTTGAAAAGATTGAAAAAAGAGTAAAGTATTTCAAAGAAAATAGATAAGAGGAATTTATTATGAGTATAACAGTCGAATGTGAATGTGGAATGAAGGTTGAGATGGACTTCACAAAAACCTTCATAAACCGCCCCCACTCAGGTTGTGACATACTGATAGGAGAGCAGAAATGCCCCCATCCTGATTGTGATAGAACAATCTTCATAAATGCAAATGTATTAGCCGCACACACCGGAAAAAAGAACTGGTTTGATACAAAACTTGAATGGGATGAAGCCCACATAGGAGATATCATATATCACAATAGATGTCCTTATGAAATCGCTTTGAAATCAATCAGATACGTATTTCCAACACATCCAACACGAGTTCTTTATCTGCGGTCCAAGAACGGTGATTACAATCTTGTTGGTGAGGTCAGAGAAGATTTCACTGTTTCTATATTAAGAGGAGACGAAGAACCGCTCTCACCTGCAGGATATGAAACTTGGGAAGAAGAAAAAGTTCGAAACATAATTGATAGATTAAATGGATGATCAAAATGCAAATGCTAATAGAACCCCCAGAATTACTTAACGAACCGAGTTTCAATTCTACATCATCTATTCCCTGGAAAACCGTTAAGGAAGGGAATATAATCTACCATAAAGGAACTGCTTATGAAGTTGCCTTTAAATCCGTCAGAAAAAGATCAGTGGATGGATATTTAATAGAAAGTGATCAAATTCTTTATCTACGACCTATTTCTCAGGGAGAAAATGTAATAGGTAAAATTGATGAAGATAATCAATTTTCCTTTGTGTTAGCCAGTTTCAAAAAGAACATCGGAACCGGAAAAGTAACCCCACACACTTCCTCATTTCATGAATCGTGGACAGAGGGATGGCTTGATTCACTGAAATCAGAATTGAAAAGAAAAACCGATAAAATCAGGAGCAGACTGAAATGTCCAAACTCAAAGTAATTTATGAACCAAATGGAAAAGCCAAAGAGTATGCAGAGCTTGCAGCAAATCTTTTCGAAACCTGTGAACATGCCTGTAAATATTGCTATGCGCCTTTTGTGATGAATAGAAAGCCCGAAGAGTTTTTCACAAACGCCAAGGCAAGGAAGAACATAATTCCGAGGCTCATAAAGGACGCCGAACATTTAAAGTCCATAGGTGAACAGCGTGAAATACTGCTCAGTTTTACAAGTGATGTTTACCAGTCAGATTCGAAGATTTGTGTGGATACTACCAAGGCAGCAATAGCAGTGTTGTTTAATAAAGGTTTGAATGTAACCGTATTAACCAAGGGTGGTAATTGCAGTTTAAGGGACATTGACTTATTCGAAACATACAAAGACCAGTTCCGTTATGGAGCTACACTGGTTTTTTCGAATGATAGTGACAGTCTCTTTTATGAACCTTTTGCAGCACTGACAAGCGAGAGGATCAAGGCCCTGGATATAATTCATAAGAGAGGTATCAGAACGT
>JAGLQN010000425.1 GCA_023136835.1 Candidatus Omnitrophota bacterium
AGGCTATACAATAACCTTGGCAATGCGTACAGTGTTATTGGCAAAACTGATGAGGCTATGCGGGCCTATCATAAATCGATCGAAGTCAATAAAACGGGTTATAATTATGCGCAACCGTATAACGGCCTTGCCGTCGCCTATATTTACTCAGGGGAAAGAGAAAAGGCGGTTGGTATGCTGAAAAAGACTATAGAGATTGATCCCGGCTATACTGAAGCGTATTATAATTTAGGGCAAGTCTATGGCGCCATGAATAAGAGCGGAAAGTCCATTGAGGCATTTGAAAAGGCGGTAGCGATCAATCCCGTCTATTCAGAAGCGCATCACGGTTTATCGAAAGCTTATTATCATAACCGGGATTATGATCTGGCGATCCAGCATTCTGATTTAGCTGCCAGGCTTGGCTATGAGATTGACCCGGTATTTTTAAAAAAGTTAGAACCATATCGTAATCAATAAAAACAAAGAATGCGGATAGATTCACAAAAACATCCTTCTTTTGACCAGGAACACATTCAGGCTCTTCCTTCCAGAAAAACCATCTTCCTGTCTGTTTTTTTAATAATCATTTTAGGTTTCAGCGTCTATGCCAATACGCTTAACAATAAATTCGTCTGGGATGATGACGTTTTAGTAGTCGATAATCCCTACATCAAGGAATGGGCCAAGGTAAAAAATATCTTCACTGAGGATGTGGGAGCGGGCAGTGGAAGGGAATATTATTTCTATCGCCCGCTTCCAATGATGACCTACCTGATCGATTACTCTTTATGGGAATTGAATCCGAAAGGTTATCATTTGACCAATATCGCGTGGCACATTATGGCCGCGTTAGCTCTCTATTGGCTCATAATCCTTCTTTTCAGAGATAATTTTCTTTCTTTAGTGACGAGTGCCTTCTTTGTTGTCCATCCGCTTCATACAGAAGTTGTCACTTACATATCGGGCCGGTCAGACGCGCTATCGCTCTTTTTTGTTCTGATGAGTTTTATATTTTATATAAAGCGCCTGCGCCAACCTGGCGCGAAGTTTACCATAGGCATGATACTATGTTATACAGCGGCTGTATTCTCGAGGGAAAACAGCCTCATTCTGCCCGTATTGCTCTTACTTTACCATTATACATTTAAAGAAAAGGTTAAGCTTAAAGGGTTTCTGTCTATTCTCGGCGTCGCGGGAATTTATATCACGCTGCGGTTGACACTTTTAAAAGGTATCCTGTCTGAAATACCGGACATGGGCCCCGCACTTCAGAGACTGCCGGGAATTTTTGTCGCTATGACGAACTATATAAGGCTTCTTTTTTTGCCATTCGACCTGCATATGGAATACGGCCAACGCTTATTTTCTCCTTTGGATCCTAAGGTTTTCATGGGAATGGCCATCATCTTGTCGGTCACTTACGTTTTAAGACGATATCGTTGTCATAAAACGATTATTTTTTCTGTGCTATGGTTTTTCGTTTCCATTCTGCCCGTTTCCAATATTTATCCGCTAAATGCTTACATGGCTGAGCATTGGCTATATCTGCCGTCAATAGGATTTTTTCTTATCTTGGCGGAAGGATCGAGGTTCTTTTATCAGCGAAAAAGAACGCGGAGCGCGGTTTTGGTCTGCATGATAAGTTTATTCACTTTGTATTCTTATCAGACGGTGCAACAAAACACCTTTTGGAAAGAACCCGTCTCATTTTATAAGAGAACATTGCGCTATGCGCCGAACAGCTATAAGACGAACCATAACCTTGGCCTTATCTACTTTGATATGGGGAAACATGAAGAGGCGATCGCTTTATATCAGAAGGCCATAGAAACCAAACCTAATTCTAAAATTGTCCATAATCATCTTGGGATAGCCTATTCCGCTATCGATGATAAAGAGGCGGCGATAGCTTCATTTAAGACGGCCATGGGGCTTGATCTGAAATTCGCGCCGACATACTACAATCTTGGGAATGCGTATTCTTCTATCGGTGAAAAGGAGAAGGCCATTTCTATGTTTAAAATGGCCATAAAATTTAGACCGGAGTATACTGAGGCCTACAATAATCTTGGCGCCGCCTATGCCGATACCGGCAAGAATGAGGCGGCGATTTTTGCTTATGAAAAGGCTCTCGCGCTTAATCCCGATGATGCCGACGCGTATAATAACCTTGGAGTGACACGCGATGATATCGGCCAAA
>JAGLQN010000426.1 GCA_023136835.1 Candidatus Omnitrophota bacterium
AGCCCGTCTATACCTCTTTACGATGGAACAAGGCCGTATCAAAGAATTGTTTTTCAGTATTCATTGCACATTGTAAAAGAAGAAAACGGTGAAGTGGAGCATCTTTCATTCTTGGCTGATGGATCAAGTGATCCGCGGTTGGAATTTCTGGTATCATTGAAAGCTGCTATTGGCGATAAGGGAGGCGTTGTTGTTTTTAACCAGGCATTTGAGGAAGGTGTGCTCAATGAACTTGCGGCTACATTTCCTGAGCATGAAGGATGGATCAGGAATGTTATAGGGCGGATGGTTGACCTGCTGGATCCCTTTAGAGCGTTTCATTATTATCATCCTGATCAAAATGGTAGCGCATCACTTAAAAGTGTTCTGCCGGCTCTAACCGGACAGTCCTATGAAGGAATGAACATCCAGCAGGGAGATGAAGCCAGCCGAATTTTCGTTAATACATTTCTGAAGGGCCGATCCTTAAAGGGCAGGGAAGAAATTAGGAAAGATCTAGAAGATTATTGCTGTCTGGATACCCAGGCCATGATAGACATTGTTGCCAAATTAAAGGAAATATGCTGTTGAATTTTTGTCAAAATAAGATCAAGATTAAAAATAGTTATGTTTTAATTGCAATGAATGCAAAATCAGAAGTAATTTATGAAAAGGTGGTTAAGCGATGAATATTTTTTCGCAGGTTTTCGGCGATAGTAAAAAGCATCTTTCGCAGAGGTATAAAGGTTTTGAATCCCGTCCTCAGCAGGCCGCAATGGTCGGGCATATGATGGACGTATTTAAAAATAAGAAACACGGCCTTGTTGAGGCCGGAACAGGCGTCGGCAAAAGCCTGGCTTATCTACTTCCGATTATTCACTGGAGCGGCAAAACCGGAAAAAAAGTTGTTATTTCTACTTTCACCAAAGCCCTTCAGGAGCAGCTTGTCCGCAAAGACCTTCCAAGCCTTAAAGATGTTTTAGGGATAGATTTTAAATACGCCCTATGCGTGGGTTCACAAAATTTTTTATGCAAAAGGCGTCTGCAAAAAAATGGTGCGCCAACGCTTTTTGCCAATGAGAAGGAGCGACAGCAGCTGAAAAGAATCACGGAATGGGCGCATACAACGGAAACAGGAATGTCATCGGATTTATTTTTTGCGCCGAATAATTCTCTGTGGAGTCAGATCAGGAGGGAAAGCGAGTTGTGTATGCGTCGTAAGAGCCCCTATTTTAATGAATGTTTTTACTATAAGAAACGTAAGGAAATGTTCAAGGCGCAGATATTTATCACAAACCATCATTTATTCTTCGCGAATATCGCATCAGGAGGAAAGGTTTTGCCGCCTTTTGATGCGGTTGTCTTTGATGAGGCACACACACTTGAAGATGTGGTTACGAAGTACCTTGGCAGTGAAGTGAACAATTATCAAATTCGGTTTCATCTGGATTCTTACGGTCATCCAAAGACCGGACGGGGATTCTGGCGGAGGATAAAAGGCTTGTCAAAAGATAATATTCAAACCGGCATTGTTCTGGCGGAGGAAATTAGGAATGCTTCAGAGGTATTTTTTCATGATGTGATGAGCTACTGCGGACAAGAATCCGCAAAGGTTAGAATTAGGGATAAGGGATTGTTCTCCAATCATCTTCAAGAGCCCGTTCACCGGCTGACATTATTCTTGGAGGATATTTTAAAAACCGTTGAGACCAAGGAAAATGAA
>JAGLQN010000427.1 GCA_023136835.1 Candidatus Omnitrophota bacterium
TGGAATTGTGCGCGTTTATCAAGAAGCTGCACGAGATCGTTGATACCCTGAATGGCATTATTGATATGAAGATGCCGGATTATGTGTATTGGATAGAAAAGAGCGGGACTTCAAGAGGGACACGGTGTTCTTTGCACAGCGCGCCTTTGGACATATCGCGGGAGTTCAGACAGAAAGTTTTAGACCGTATTCGGCCTGCGGTTTTTGTGTCCGCTACCTTATCGGTTAATAACAGTTTTGATTTTTACAAGAGGTGTTTCGGTATAAAAGAGGGGGCGAGTGAATTGATTGCTGGTTCTCCTTTTGACTACAAAAATAATGTCCTCCTCTATTTGCCTGAGGGCATGCCGGATCCGGGTAAAGAACCGGAAGAATATTCTGCAGCCGCGTTTAAAGAAGTTAAAAGAATGGTTACCCTGATGCGGGGCAGGATGTTCGTTTTATTTACCAACAGCGCACTTATGCGCAAGGTCAGTATTGAATTAAAAACATCTTTTCCTGATTTGCACGTTTTGATGCAAGGAGAAATGTCAACGCCTCAATTGATAAGTAAGTTTAAAAAGAACCCCCGGTCAGTGTTGCTGGGAACAAATACATTCTGGCAGGGTGTTGATATTCCGGGCCGGGCATTGGAGTGTGTGGTTATCTGGAAACTCCCGTTTTCCGTTCCGGACGATCCTGTGCCTCAGGCTAAGATGGAGAAATTAACGAAAGAAGGAAAAAACGCTTTTGTTCATTATCAGCTTCCCAAGGCTATTGTTATGACCCGTCAGGGATTTGGCCGGCTTATCAGAACGCAGACCGATAAAGGGATCGTGGCGATATTGGACCCGCGCATAAAAACTAAAAGTTACGGGGAGAGATTTTTCCATTCTTTACCCGAATGCAAAAAAGGACATACTTTGGATGATGTTAAAGAATTTTTAAAGCAATTAAAAGGAGATTGTGTTCATGAAAAAGAAGCGAAGAGTAACAGAGAAAAAAATAAAGAAAAAAGTCGCTAAGAAAATTTCGCATACGCGAAAGCCGCAGGAATTATCTCTCGAAAAGTGGCAGGTTCTTTTGCGTAAACAGATTGCGACGGAACAGCGCTTTAGGATGAAAAATATCGGTTCTCACGATATTTTTTCGGACTTTCATGTGACGAATCCTGTTACAGGAAAAACGTATCGCGTCGCCATTGGCGGAGAGGCCTTAGGAATGAATTATTGTTCCTGTCCGGATTTTGCGATTAATACGTTAGGGACATGCAAGCATATTGAATCCGCGCTTAATAAACTACACCGTAAGAAAGGCGGTAAGAAGGCCCTTCGGGAAGGAACGCAATGGAATTATTCTGTTGTAACGCTGCGTTATGGGATAAAGCGGCGGGTGGCATTTTCGTTGGGGAAAGAAGCAAGCGCGAAACTAAAGGAATTAGTCGCGCAGTTTTTTGATGAAGATCTGTTTTTAACCGAGCAGGGATTCCGGCTTTTTGACCGGTTTGCCAAACAGGTTGAGGCTTTGGATGATGAGGTGCGCTATCATCAGGATGCCCTTGAACTTGTGGCGAACGTTCGGGATTCTGAATTACGGGAGAAGCGAATTAAAGAGATGTTTTCAAAGGGTATCGCGGGGCCCCAGTGGAAGTCTCTTCTTAAAACCAATTTGTATTCTTATCAAAGAGAAGGGGTGCTTTTCGCCGTTTCAGCCGGGCGGTGTTTGATAGCCGATGAAATGGGGTTGGGTAAAACGATTCAAGCAATCGCGGCCAGTGAAGTGATGGCCAAAAGTTTTGGGGTTGAAAAGGTTTTGATTGTCTGCCCGACCAGTCTGAAATATCAGTGGAAGCGGGAAATTGAAAAGTTTACCACCCGTTCGGTTCAAATTGTCGAAGGGACGCTGCTTAAGCGGCACCGGCAATATGAAGAAAAGAGTTTCTTTAAAATTGTGAATTATGATGTGATTCATCGGGATATGGCGGCAATATCTGAATGGGGGCCTGATCTTGTTATTCTCGATGAGGCACAGCGTATTAAAAACTGGCAAACGCGAAGGGCACAGTCGGTCAAACAGCTTAAATCTCCTTATGCCATTGTCCTGACCGGGACGCCGCTGGAAAATCGTCTGGAAGAATTGCATTCGATTGTCGGTTTTATTGACCAGCATCATTTAGGGCCGCTGTTTCGTTTTATCGACTCTCATCAAAAAGTCAATGAAGAAGGAAAACTTATTGGATATCGGAATCTTCATAACTTGGGAACGTCTCTTAACTCGATCATGGTGCGCCGCAGGAGGGATGATGTTTTAAAACAGCTTCCCGGGCGGATTGATAAAAATTATTTTGTTAAGATGACCACGGAGCAGATTGATGTTCACGAAGAGAATCAAGCGATTGTGGCGCGTCTTGTGGCTAAGTGGAAGAGGTGTCATTTTTTGACGGAACAGGAACGGCAGCGATTGATGATTTGTCTGCAGAATATGCGGATGGTTTGTGACAATACCTATTTGCTGGATCAGAGTACAATGCATGGAAACAAAATTAATGAGCTGGAAACACAGCTTGAGGAAATTTTTGAGAATCCGGATACAAAAATTGTGATTTTTTCCCAATGGCTGCGCATGATGGAGTTGGTCAGCGCCATGCTGAATGTCAATGGATGGAAATATGCCTTTTTAAACGGAGGGGTTCCATCGGCCAAAAGAGGAGAACTCATAAAAACTTTTCATGAGGATCCGGATTGTCGCGTGTTTCTTTCTACAGAAGCCGGAGGGGTCGGCTTGAATCTTCAGAACGCCAATATTGTGATTAACATGGACATGCCGTGGAATCCGGCGGTGTTGGAACAGCGCGTTGGTCGTGTGCATCGCATAGGACAGAAGCATCCGGTGAGGGTGATTAATTTTATCTCTGAGTGCGGGATTGAGCATGGAATGCTTAGTTTGTTGAAGTTTAAAAGTTCTATGTTCTCCGGCGTGCTGGATAAGGGTGACAACGAAGTTTTTATGGGGACATCGAAATTTAACAAATTTATGCAAACCATTGAGAAGGCTTCGGAATCGACGGAAGCAAAAGTAAACGTTGAAGCGGCTCAAGAAGAGGATATTTCTTCACGGGAGGAAATCACCAAAAAAACAGAGGCAGGCGGACAGGAACGGAAGTTTTCTATGGATGGCTTGTCATCGGGAAGGGATACGCTGAAAACAATATTGCAAATGGGCGCTTC
>JAGLQN010000428.1 GCA_023136835.1 Candidatus Omnitrophota bacterium
GGAAGATGAGGAAAAGAAAAAAAGCGCGGAGTGCGGCACCTCTGTTAAGCCGGCGGGGATCCGTTTTCAGATCGACGAAAGCACAGGACAAAAAATGCTGCAGATCCCTATGCCGGATGAAAAAAGTTTAAAACAATTAACTCAAACGCTCGAAGGATTTTTGGATGTTTTAAGGAAATAGGAATGGATAATTTAGAACAAGCAAAATATATTGCAAAAGAAATAGATGGTATTGACTCGCAGATTAAGCTTCTTCAAGAACGAAAGGTCAAATTAGCTGAAGAGCTTAATAAAAGCAATCAGAGTCCGCTTCTCCCTGAAGGTCAGCTTTTCATAAATAAATCCAATTCTCAGGTTGATAATTTTTCTTCCAAAAGTCAAAAGATCATTCTCCTTCGCGATTATTTTCGCGGCCGTGATGATGTTTTTGCTCATCGATGGGTAAGCAAAAAGACCGGCAAGTCAGGATACAGCTTTGTATGTAAGAATGAATGGACACCGAGGATCTGTAATAAACCAATGACAAAATGTTCTGATTGTCCGAACAGAGAACATGTTCCATTGGATGATGAGGTTGTTCGCAAACATTTGGGAGGTATCCACGCGATCGGAATATATCCTATGTTAAAGAACGAAAATTGTTATTTTTTAGTTGCTGATTTTGATAAGGAAGGCTGGATGGAAGATGTTTGTGCTTTTAAAGAAACGTGTTTAGAGGAGGGCGTCCCAATTGCTATTGAGCGGTCACGATCCGGGAACGGTGCTCACGCATGGATATTCTTTTTGGAGGAAGTACCGGCAGCTATGGCAAGAAGGCTTGGAAGCTTCTTATTGACTAAAACAATGTCAAAGCGGTATCAGCTTGATATGAAGAGTTATGATCGATTGTTTCCTAATCAGGACACATTACCCAAAGGCGGTTTTGGTAATTTAATTGCCCTACCTTTTCAAAAGGAATCAACAATGAGGGGCAATAGTTTGTTTATTGATGAAAGTGGTAAGCCATTTGAAGATCAATGGAAACATTTGTCTTCTATCCAGAGAATGTCGCTTTTGGATGTTGAACGTATGACAAAAGAGGCTTCTAAGAATAATCAGATCATCGGTGTAAAGATGAGCCCTATGGACGAGGAAGATCCTCCA
>JAGLQN010000429.1 GCA_023136835.1 Candidatus Omnitrophota bacterium
AAACCATAAGGAACGCCGCTCTGCAAATAGGTCGCGATCGACATGCGTTCACGGCTGACGCCATGGGTTAACGCGTCCCAAGTTTTTTGAATCTTATTCAAATCGAGAATAACTTCTTCAGCCTCTTCAACCTGCCCTAACTCTTGAGCCGCCAACGCGTCGAGATCCTCAGCGGCATCTTCTTCTAATCCTAACGGCTGTTCCTGTTCCTCCTCGGTTTTCGGGGTCTCCTTCTTATCGTCATCAAAAGACTTTTCGGATCCGGATATATCTACCTGTCCTTTTTTATCGCGCAAAACATTTGACGGTGAGAATCCACGCGCGTTTTCCCCCTTTTGTCCGGCATCTTGTATTGATGGATTTAAAGAAGCGGTCCGCTCAACATTAGCGGATTCCCCCTGATAAGTGAGTTTCGCAAACGCCACTTCCAAAGGCATGCGGATTGATTCAATAACGCGCGCCGTTTCCTGGGCTTCAATAAATACATCGATCGCCGTTAATATTTCCTTAAGCGTAAATTTCTGGCACTGGATTAAAAGCGTCTCCTTAATGGCAACAGGATAATCCACAAGTTTGCCCAGCGATTTGCCACCGACCTTAATGATCATTAAATGCCGGAAGTGCTCGGTAATATCCCGCGATAATTGCTTAATGTCCTTGCCCTTATCAATCACCTTCTCTAAGACCCGCAAACAGAGAGAACAATTTTTCTGGCTTAACGCGTCAGCTAGTTCAAATAACAACTGTGTTTCCACAAGGCCTAACATGGAAAAGACATCGCTCGAGACAATGCCTTTTTCGCTTAAAGCGCTGAGCTGATCAAGAATGCTCAAGGCATCCCGCAGGCTTCCTTGCGCCGCCTTCCCGATCGCGTACAACGCTTCCTGGTCGATCTTAAACTTCTCCTTCTTGCTGATCGCGGATAACGTATCAACGATCATCTTCATTGAAACGCGCTTAAAATCAAACCGCTGGCAACGTGAAATGATCGTCGCCGGAACTTTATTGGGAGCCGTGGTCGCAAAGATAAACTTAACATGTTCCGGAGGCTCTTCGAGCGTCTTTAACAGCGCGTTAAAGGCCTCGGGAGTAAGCA
>JAGLQN010000043.1 GCA_023136835.1 Candidatus Omnitrophota bacterium
GGTACTAGTTTCCACAGAAATATTTAGGAAAACTAGTGCCGCATAGGAAAGGAGTTTTTTAGCAGCATCCGTGTATACTTTCCTATGCTGTAAAAAAACGACTGTTATAAAAGGAGCATATCATTGCGCCTTACAAGAAGCAAGAATAGATTTTGGTAAATACAGGATAAACTATCCCCACCAGTCCCGGCCTAAACACCAGTATTGATTTCTAGAAGCCTTATTTATTCATTGAGAATAGATATGCAAATCCATTAGTCTAAAGGGCAATTCCTATATTTGCCTTGCCTGAAATTTGGGACAATAGTAGAATAATTCCATAAATATATTTCTGAGAATATTGTTAAACGTTTGTTAAAGAGGTTGCTGAAGCGTTAAAGCTTAAAGAGAGGAAAGTTCGTAAATTCTTTAAAAGCGCGGAAAGAAGGGACAAAGAAATTGGATGTTAAGCGAAAGGTAGAAGGTGGCCGTCAATCGAGGGGCTTATTCCTATCGATTCTTTTGATCGCGCTTTTAGGGGCGATCGCTTATGGGAATTCGCTAAATGGAAAATTTGTGTGGGATGACGACACTTTAATCAGGAATAATATCTACATAAAAGACTTTTCGCGCGTACCAAAGGTTTTTAGCGGGAATATTGAAGCCGGTGCCGGCAAAAAAACGAGTTTTTACCGTCCTATTCAAGTATTGACCTACATGTTGGACTACCGTTTTTGGGAACTCGATGAAAAAGGGTACCATGTGACCAACGCCGCGTGGCATATTTCGGTGGCTTTGGCTTTATTTTGGCTGGTTAATATTCTGTTTCATGAGAGGCTGATCGCCTTATTGGCAGGCCTTTTTTTTGTCGCGCATCCCATCCACGCGGAAGCTGTGAGTTATATTTCAGGCAGGGCAGAGCCGTTGTCCGCGTTCTTTATACTTCTCTCGTTCATTCTTTATGTCAAAAATCTTCAGGTGAAGAATACAAGCCTTTATTTTGGAATAATCCTTAGTTATGTTGTCGCTCTTTTATCAAAGGAGAGCAGTATCATCTTTCCGGTCGTCCTACTCTTTTATCACTTTAGCTTTAAGGAAAAGATCAAACCTAAACAATTTCTGGCCGTTTTGGGTGTGACATCTGTCTATCTTTTGTTGCGTTTTACATTATTGAAGGATCTTTTATCTTATACCTCATACATCCCGGGCGCTGCGGC
>JAGLQN010000430.1 GCA_023136835.1 Candidatus Omnitrophota bacterium
GTCAGCCATTTGACGCCGTGTGAGCGGCCAAATACAAAAGCGGTCCTTGATCTATTAAATCAAAAAGGTGTCCGGGTGGTTAGTTTTGATGATTGGCAAAAAATAGATGCTTCTGAGATTGAGCGGGGACAAAAAATCGGAAAGCCTCGCGAGAAATATATCTCTGTCGATGAAATGATAATCGCTCTTTAAGGCTGTAAAGGATAGGGCGCGGATTCTAGGAAATATATCATGGCCCTGAATGAGGAACAATTAGAGCGTTATAGCCGGCATATTGTTTTAAATGATGTTGGCGTCGAAGGTCAGCAGAAAATCACCGAAGGCAAGGTTTTGGTCATTGGGGCTGGCGGCCTCGGCTCTTCAGCGACTTTACACTTGGCGGCAGCGGGCGTAGGGACGATCGGCCTGGTTGATGATGATGTCGTTGACCTAAGCAATCTGCAGCGCCAGATCATTCACTTTACAACAGACATCGGGAAATTGAAGGTCCTTTCGGCGAAAGAAAAGATCACGCGCGTCAATCCCGATGTGAATGTTATTACCTACCAAGAAAAAGTTTCTGCCGGCAATATCACGGATATTATCAAAGATCGCGACTACGATTTTATTATTGACGCGACCGATAATTTTCCATCGAAATTCCTGATCAATGACGCGAGTGTTCTTTCCCAAAAACCTTTTTCTCATGGCGGGGTCCTGCGTTTCGACGGGCAGGCCATGACCTATATACCGGGAGAAGCCTGTTATCGATGTATTTTCGGGGCAGTTCCCGCGGCTGATGGTATGCCGAAACCCGCGGAAGCCGGGGTCTTTGGCGCTGTTCCCGGGATATTAGGCACAATTCAAGCCGCCGAGGCCCTTAAGTATTTAGTGGGAAGCCGGGAACTTTTAGTGAACCGTTTGTTGATCTTTAACGCTTTAAGCATGGAATTCAGAAGTGTTAAAGTCAAAAAGGATCTTCAGTGTCCGGTCTGCGGCAGCGATCCTAAAATCAAGAAATTGGAAGACGCGATACAAAATGTATAGTACAGGCTTAACAAATTTGGATAAAGTCCTTTCGGGTCCAAATTTTACCTCCCAAATGCCCTCAGGTTAGGATATTTTCGGTTCTTAAAATTCATAAAATAGTTAAGGAAATTTGAGATACAATTGGTAAAATATTACTCGGTTTGGAAATCAGGGCTGGGTAATAG
>JAGLQN010000431.1 GCA_023136835.1 Candidatus Omnitrophota bacterium
AACATTTAATGTGAGTCAATTCGCGCATATTTTCTTTCTTGTCTGTTTCTAATAAATGTGTTAAACTTATTTATTATACTAATATAAAGAAACCGTTTTCTTTAGTGACCTTTTCTTTATATCTTGCAGTTTCATCATGTATTGACCACAGAGTTTTAAACGTTAGTGAAAGGAGTTTGTGATGGCGTATTTTTGTCTCAGAAAAAAAAGAACTTTTGTTTCTCTCTGTTGTTCCCTGGCATTTTCCTTTGCTTTTCTTTTCAATTTTACTTTCCTCTCGACGGGCGTTCATGCCCAACTTATTGCGGAAAACACTTTTAGTTTACCTCTTCCCGGCGCGATTATTGCGCCGACCCAGTCCTATGCGCCGCCTATCATGACGGGGGTCGTGTTGAATCCCGAGGATCCCCTGGAATTTGAATTCATGATCAATAACGGTGAATTGGACTTAGATGGAGAGGCGTTTCAGAAAGAGGCTGAAAAACTCATTAAATATTTTTTGGTGACCTTAACGATTCCCGAAGAGAAACTTTGGGTCAATTTATCGCCCTATGAAAGGGACCAAACGATTCCTGGGATCTTTGGGGAAACAGAGATGGGCCGCGATCTTCTTGCCCAGGATTATCTGCTCAAACAATTGTCAGCTTCATTAATGCATCCAAAGGATGACTTAGGTAAAGAGTTTTGGGAAAGGGTCTATGCAAAGGCGTTTGATTTGTACGGCACCAAGGATATTCCGGTGAACACTTTTAACAAGGTCTGGATCGTTCCTGAGAAAGCCGCGATTTACGAAAATGAAATGGGGGCATTCGTTCTTGATAGCCGCCTCAAGGTGATGCTCGAAGAAGATTATCTAATCTTGCAGAAGAATATGGACAATGAGGATCTTGGTCTCGATGAAATCGTTGAAGATGACGCCCAAAAGATCAGTCAGGCAACGACCGAAATTATCAGAGAGATCATGATTCCTGAGATTGAGAAGGAAGTCAATGAGGGAAAAACATTCGCGAATTTAAGGCAAATCTATAATTCGATGATCTTAGCTTCTTGGTATAAAAAGAACCTTCGCGAGAGCTTTTTGGGGCAGACCTATGTTGACCAGAATAAGATTAAGGGGGTCGATCTCGCGGATAAGACGGTTAAGAACAAGATTTTCGATCAATATCTTGCCGCGTTTCAGAAAGGGGTCTACAATTACTTAAAAAAGGAGTTTGATCCGCAAACCAATGAGATCGTTGTTAAGCGATATTTTTCCGGTGGATTTTCAGCAGCTCAATTACCTCAGAAAATTGTCTCAAGCCCGTTAGAAAGATTGAGTCCTAAAGAATATGCTTTCGTTGCAACCCAAATGGGCCGAAGCAGTAGTTCTATAGCTCAAAGAATCAGAAACAAGGAATTAAAAACGATGTCACCTGTAGTACAGCGAAAAGTTAAAATTGCAGCTGATAAATTCCGGACAATGATGGGCAACACCAGTGTTGTAAGAGCTAAATTTTCTCCCGAGAGAGGGATGAGATCATTCGGCGATATGATAAGAGCTGAGTTTGACCAGATTGGAACGGATCGCGGCTCAAGCCCGATGCAAATGGAAAGAGTGACGGCCAGTATGTGGCAGGCAACAAGATCCCAGCCAATGAATATCAAGCCGTTGGCCGGCGGGCAGATCAGGTTTGCGCGCAATAGAACTGACGAAGCCAATGTGACAAGACTTGCGGCTATGCGAAATATTCCGGTGATCAAAATTGATGAAGGCGGGAATTTAGAAGTTTTACAAATCGGGTCCCAATGGCAAATTAAGCGCCAAACAGTTAATGACTCACAGGCAAAAGATATTTTAAGGGATATGATAAGTCCCATTGTGTTAACCTCAGGGGCAAAGGCGATAGACGCGCTTGATGCCAAATCGCCGGATGTCTTTAGGGAAATAGCGAGAGTATCAGTGAGGAGTTTGCGAATACCGGAAAATATGCCGGTGGGAACAATGCATGTTGCTGTAGATACAAGTGAAGCGAATAGTCTGACATTCAGGGCGCTCGATCAAAACAAGCCGGTCATTCAAGTTACAGAGAGCGGGGCGATCAATGAAGTAATGCTTGGCGTCAGCGGCGAGGTTGAAACTAATGCAATAAGCCCAAGAACATTTGAAAATAGGATGCAACTCTCAGAAGCAGCGGGCAAACCGGTTGTGATCGCGGTTGGAGATAAGGCCGTTTCGAGTTTGTATAGCGCCGCTCCGGATTCGTTTGACGTAATGACAGAGGCACTCGCGACAAACTCGCGGACGCGAGGGGATATTCAGGGGGGAGCAATCTACGTGGCGACAGATGTGAATGATATGGATACCATGACGTCACGAGCGCTTGACCGAAATAAACTTGTCGTGCGGATAACAGGAAGCGGGAGGATCAATGAGATGCGGCGTGGAGCAGGCGGCGAGATCGAAACCAATGAGATTGATGCCGCAACTTTTGCGATGAAAATGCGAGTGGTAGGACGCAAGCCGGTAGTGATCGCAAGTGACAAGACAGCTATTTCGAATCTTCGTAATGTGGCTTCTGATGCATTTTTCGAAGTGGCGAAGGCCTCTGCTGTAAGTTTACGTTCCCCCGTTGACATGGAAGAAGGGGTAATGTATGTCGCGATGAATACAAGTGAGGCGAATAGTTTGATGAACAAGGCTGCAGATCAGAATAAGCCTACGGTACAGGTAACGCGAACTGGAGTGATCAAAGAGGTAAAACTTGGAGACATCGGAGAAATTGAGACGAGTATAATGAGCCGGCGGGTGTTTGAAGCCAGAATGCAATCCAAGGACAAGCCGGTGGTGATCGCAATGGGGGATGATGCCGTATCAAGTTTATACGATGTTTCGCCTAATGTGCTTCTTGAGACGACAAAGGTTTCCGCGCAACAGAATTTAACTCAAAGCGAAGATCTTTCTGATGCTGTCCGTATCAAAACATTGGAGTGGGATGTCAATAGAGTTATATCGGATGGTTCAAGTATTACGATCCCTGACGCTCAAAAGACGGCTCTAAGCCGGAGAAGTCCGGTATTTAGAGAGGCAGACCAGATCGTTCAAAAACTTGGGACCGGACAGATCACGATTGATCAGGCTCAGGCAGGAGGGATCCTCAAGCGTTTAGATACTGAAATAGGAACTATGGTCACGGAATTTAACAGAGGATCTTCTTTTGGTAAAAAAGCGGACATGTTTTATCAGATACAAGCTGCGAGTGCCACGCGCGACATGATTGCCGGAAGGAATACTTCAGCTCCTCGTTTTGGGCTTTCCGGTAGGGAGACTCAAGCTTTTACAAGAGGCCAGGTTAGCAATGTGGCGCAGTTAAAAAGAATGTTCATCTCTCTCACCAAGCAGCTTGGCGGGTTGATGAGAATCGAGAATGTTCTTAGCGCCGCAAAGACAGCCGAAGACAAAAGTTATTTAAGCGCTATCAGGATTAATCGGAGAAAGGTGAATCAGGATATGACGATTGTGAACCGGGCAATCAAGAGGATGAACAAAATGGAGGGGGTCTCTCAAGATCTAGAGGCTGGTAAGCCTGGCGTAAGAGGTGAATTGCTTCAAGGAAGCAAATCTTTCAATGATGTGCCAAATGCCGTGAAGCAATTGAGCATGGCCACTGGTCCAATCTATGTTTTAGATAACAGAGGCGGGACGGTGAAGCAAGTTGAAGCGCAAGAAGCCGTTAAACTGTTGGAAAATAATTCGGCCGTACATAGCAC